>JAJYOH010000345.1 GCA_021796315.1 Chloroflexota bacterium | reverse complement strand
AGAGACATATATTTGCCTTTGTATTCGGGGAAGATTTCATCGCGGAAAGTTTTTCCTACATCGAAAGCAACCGCCAGGTATTCGGGCTTTTCCTGCTCGAGAACGCGCAATAGTTCGCGTGCGAATCCATAAATGCCCGCGGTCGGTTCGCCTTTGGATGTCTGCCAGCGTTGGCTGTTCGATCCGGCAGTCAGGGCAAAATACATGCGATAGGCGAGGGCGTGGCCGTCAATGAGGTAAAAGGTGGGGGGCATGGGAGTGTCCAGTAATCAGTTTTCAGTAATCGGTATTCAGTGAGCAGTTCTGGTAATAAAAAGCGCAGAGCGCGGAATTTTATTTTTGCCGTCTCTGCGCTCACTTCATGGTAAGCAATTGTCAGCGTTGCGTTCTTTCGATTCCCTGCCGCTGGCGGACTTGTTTGATGTAATCCTTGACCAGTTGCGGTGGGTGAGGTTGGGTTCCGCCCATGATGAGATAACCGGGCGCCCAAAAATCGCCGGATGGGTTTTCTTTTTTCAAGCGTGGAAATTCAGCGAAGATCTTTTCGGATGTTTGCTGGCGCAAGGTGCGCATAAGGTAGCCCGGCGAAGTAGCAGGCGAAACGTTCACAACCCATTGCAAATATTCAGGACGGACAGCGAGATGTTCCAGCTTCCAGCCAAAGGCGATGCAGATGTTGGGAATCCACTCGGAGAGCCTCTCGGTGATGTCGCCGGTCAAATAATGGGACGGAAAGCGCGGAACCAGCAAGCAAGCGTACATCAACTGATAGACGCCAACTGAGACCGGTTCGAGCACGATCTGTCCAGCCAATTCATTCATGGAGTG
Source organism: Chloroflexota bacterium (assembly GCA_021796315.1). The sequence goes on along the minus strand of JAJYOH010000345.1, from coordinate 5,830 downwards.
CGGAGGCGTCTCATCCAACTCGCCGGGCATTGGGCCGCGAACCGGTACCTGAGGCCTCGGTCGTGATTTGGAGGGGGCGGTACTTTCCAAATCTTCCCAGGATTGGGATTGTGTGGAGGGAGTCTGATCGAGATTGGTGTGTTGGCCAGCGAGAAGTAAGGCTTTGAGTCGAACTGGATGGGATGATTCACGCGAAAAGATCGGGCGGCGCGTTTCGCCCGGATTAACGGGGGTCCGCTTAATGTCCGGGACTGAAGCGGGCTTGACCTCCACTGGCGGGGTCTTTGCGACCGGTTTTGGATTCGGCGTGGGAATGTCCACCAGGATTTCTGAAAGGGCGGGAATGGCAATATCCTCGTTGTCCTCGTCCATCCCGTTATTAACGGATGTTGATTCGGTTTTTGAAGGGGCTTTTGGCCAGACTGGTTTATTGGTTTTCTCTTCTTTGGCTTCGTTTTCGCCGAGGGAGGTCACAATCAGGCTGGCCTGCGAACGAATGGTGCTGAAAGGCGTTTCCGCATCAAAGACCATGGCGAGTAGAACGTTTTCGGCGAGTTCTGTGGCGTAGAGCATGTGCTCGGCTTTGGTGCTTTCAAGCCGGACGAAGCGCAAAAGGTCACTGCCTTTTTGGGCGTCCCAATTTCTTGCCAATGTTTGGGCGATCTCTTTGGCCGCGGCTTGAGAAAGTTGACCAGCGTAGGCCCAAAGTTCATGGTCGAGGGTGATCAGCGCGGCCTGCGACGAACTCTCAAGTGTGAGGCGTGTTAAATGTTGCGCGGCTTTACGAACGTCGCCCAACCAGGGAAGTTCCTGTGTTATGGGAGATGAATTCGTAGCAGGAGTTTTGCCTGTATTATTAAACAGTTCAGACATTTTGAATGTTTTGCGGACGAGAGTCCATGGGCGGATGGAATCAAGCGCCGGGGGAGTCTCGTCATCGGCCAGGATAAAAAGCTGAATGCCGGGGGTGACGGTGCGAAGCGACTGGCCGATCTCCTCGACTAATTTTTCGCCAAGCTCGATATCGAGGAAAGCCAGTTTGCAGGCTTCTTCGTCAGCGCGTACGACTGCCGCGGCTTTGTTGTTGACAAGATAGACGCGATAAGCATCCGTGCCCTGAAGCGAGCTACGGAATGCTTCCCCAAAAGTGGGATCAGGCGTAACAACCAGCAGATTTTCGATCACAGACTTAGTTTATCACGGCAAGGGCGGAGGGGCAAGACAGTTTGCGTAGTTTTTAAGGTAATTTGTTCGTCATCCGCGACCGGCCTTGGTTGGCGCTGGTTAAATTCATCTATACAACTTGCTATTATTCGCCTTTTGTGCTATCTATAAAGAAATTACTGATGAGGTTATCAATGCATCGTGAACGAATTTCTGAAAACGTTTTTTGGTTCCAAAGCGAAATCTATGCCCAGGTCACGGCGGGGGTAATAGCCGGACCGCAGTGGGCAGTTGTGGTTGATACTCTGGCATTGCCAGATGAGACGCTCGGTATGCGCGAGTTCATCGAGCATGAGTTGAGTGTACCGGTGCGTTATGTGATCAACACTCATTATCATGCCGACCATGCCTGGGGAAACTGTTTCTTCCCTGGCGCCACAATCATCGCTCACGAGCTTTGCCGCGAATTTCTGGACGAGCGCGGGCGTCCATCGCTGGAAGCGGCTCAGAAGCAGAATGCTATGCTTCGCCAGGTCAAAATCGTGCTGCCGCAAATGACGTTTACCAGCGGCGAGGTCAATCTGCGTGTCGGTAAAAAGAATCTGACGATCATGCCCTCGGCGGGTCATAGTGAAGATGGGATCGCGGTGCTGGTGGAGGAAGATCGGGTACTCTTTGCCGGTGATTCATTCATGCCATTACCTTATATCGTGGATGGCGACGCGGATGATATTGCCGTATCCATCAAGAAGATCGGGCGCATGGGGCTTGAGAATATCGTGCAAGGCCATGGCGATATTGTTTTGCGCGGCGAGATCGAAGCGGCCGTAAAAGACAACCTGGCGTACATCACAAATATCAAGAAAGCTGCCAAAGCCGCGGCGCGGCGCAAGCCAACCGAGGAGTTGGCTGACGGCGCCGGCATTGAAGAATGCGGCAAGAGCCGCGTCTATTTGGGAGGATTGGCGGATGCATTGCACAAACGCAACTTGCACAAGTTGATCAGAGACGCTCGCGGGGAATAGCCTCGTTCTTATGAAAAAGCAACAACCCGACATGATTTTATGTCGGGTTGTTGCTTTGATATCTCGTCTCTTATTCTTCCTTTGTTTCTTCTTGCTTTTTCCACGGACGCCAGCCATGGAAACGTTCGCGGCCTTCCATCAATGCTTTAATGTTTGGGCGCAATGCATATACCAACATAAGGAATGCAATCACGCCATATAGAATATCCTGCCAGGGTGAAAGTCCCATAAAGTAACGCACGGTGAATATTGCTGTGGCGATCAAGGCTATGCTCATTGTTGTAACGGACGCATATCCAACGCCAAAGAAGATCAATGCGCCGACGGGAATGATGATGAAAAAGGAAGGCCACCATAATCCGACTGCACCGCCAACGGTTGGCGCGCCGCCTGCTCCGCCGCGCAAGCGAAACTTTCCATTCTCATCGCGTTCAGCCAGGAACACAGAATAGTTGTGTCCGAGGATGGCGGCGATGGGCGCTAGCATGTGTATCCAATTGTTACCGGTCAGTGCCTGTGCCGCCCAAACGGTCACTGCGCCTTTGAGAATATCGAGTAACGCCGTCAACAGTCCCGCGCCGAGACCTGCAGCGCGCATGGCGTTCGTGCCCCCAGTGCGTCCACTGGCGACCTGGCGAATGTCTTTGCCGGTGCTTAGCTTTACCACCAGAAGTCCGAAGGGGATTGAGCCAAAAAGATACGCCAGCACCACGATGCCGGCATCCATAAACATTTGCATGAACGTTCCTCCAAGTTGGGCTATGACTGGTAACACAAGAAGGCAGGCAAGGTTACTCGCCGCCGGTGATTCGTAGTTCTACTTCGGTCACGTGTCCATCCTCGATCCAAAATCCGCGCGCCTGCCATGAACCGTTGTTGCGCGACCAGATGATGTTGACAACGGGATAAGCGGCCTCTTCGATGTCGGTAGCGGAAACCGTTTCAGGTCCGGCAGGATGCGAGTGGAAGATGGCGAGCAGTTCCAATCCATTGGAATCGATCCAGTCTAAAGCGTGAAGCTGTTCGGTTGGATCCATCTGAAACCGTACCGGACTTTGGGCTTGATTCGTGATCAAGAAAACTTTTTCCACCGAATCATTTTTGCCAGCTAATAGTCCGCAGGCTTCAAGCGGCGCATTGGTTTCGACATGGGCGTACATCGCATCCCAATGTTCAGGCTTGATTTGCATCAATGGATGAATACGGCCGCGCCCCAGGCAAAGGCCAGGATAATACCCGGCTCCACCAAAGCTCGCCGCACGGGGATGTCTTCGCTGAGATTGTCGGTGAGCGCCGTTAGTGCGTAGAGCGGACCCAGTAAGATCAACCCGAATTGCACGGATGATAACGGCCAGTAATGCAATCCGCCTGCGATTTGCGCGCAGACAATGCCGATGCCGATCGCCCACGGGAATTCCCAGCGGCCGCTCAAACGTAGATGCAGAGTTCGCAGTGATACGAGGCCTGAAGCGAAAAAAACAGCGGGGATGATCAAAAACAAGCGAGCGCCTCCTGTGCGTAAGGCGATTGCAAGCAGAAAGAATAATGCGTATGAAAGAGCGATCAGGCCTGCCGAAGCCAACGGATAGCCTGGCGCGCCAGGATTAACTGTGATGTATTCGGCCAGGAAAACAGAGATCAAAATACTGGCGCTCAATGCAAAACCTATCCACCACGAAGTCCCCGTGGGCAGAATATTAAGCAATATTCCCAGGATAAAGGCGGTCAATGTGGGTAGGAGCCAGTGTTCGACGGTCCGCTGGCTTTGCAGGGCAGGGTGGCTGTGCAATAGCCAGTCCATGCCGGTGGCCGTCAGGCCAGAGGCCATTAAGGTCATGGCTGTGCTAAGAGTAAGCGGATAGGCAAAATAGAAGCCGGGCAATTGCAGAGTCAAAGTAACGCCCGGCGTTCTGACTAGATGATCCAGCGCGTAGGTGAGCAGAACGACTGCCGCAAATACCCCTACACGGTTTGCATCTGGAAGATAACGTTGTTGCTCCTGCATAAGCCAGATTCTACCCGATTTATCCAACCGAATTGCGTCTTTTCTACCGTTTAAAATCGGTACAAGACGTGGGTGGGCACAGAAAACGCGGAAATTAATTCAAAAATCAGCCCATCCGCGTTATTCCGCGTCCATTTTCAAAAGGAACGGTAGAGAAACTGTGTCAATGGTCGAATAATATCCTCAAAAGTAGAACAGATTTGCGAATGCCTGTATGGGTATGGTAGAATCAAGTAACTATGGAATCATCAAAAAACGAGACAACCATCCTGCCGCCTCCGCCCAGTATTATTATGGCATTGAGAACAGGCTTCGATACTATTGCAGGCCATATAACGGCCATTCTTTTCCCGCTTGCCGTTGATCTTTTTTTGTGGCTTGGCCCGCATCTCAGTGTTTCCCAACTGTTTTTGACCACTCTCAACGAGGTCAAAAAGTTTTTTGCGGGAACCAGCGTTGCGGCCACTGACGTTCAGACGCTGGCTCAAATGCAGACCTCCTTAAATCAGATCAATATATTCTCTGCTCTGCGTACCTTTCCGATCGGTGTTGCCAGTTTGATCAGCAGCAAAGGTTCAGTGCAAACCCCATTCGGCGCCCCATTGACTTTTCAGGTGGACACTCCCCTTCACTTTTATGCCGGGATGTTTTTATTTATTTTTGCGGGGTGGGTTTTAGGTGGATTGTACTTTCGCTGGATCGCCAGTCTTGTCCTGACCTCAGATTCGCAAATTTCTGTCGGCCGCGCTGTCACTCAGACGCTTGTTTACTCATTGATCTGGTCGCTTCTATTCTGGATTTTTGGCATGCCTGCTGCTTTCATTCTTTATCTCCTCTTTATGCTTAATCCGCTAATTGGACAGGGTGTCCTGCTCTTTATCGGATTCCTGTCTATGTGGCTGGTCGTGCCGATTTTCTTCTCAGCACTGGGAATGTTCGTTCGCAAGCAAAATGCCGTAGCGTCCATCCTGTCCAGTTTTCAAACGGCGCGGTTTACCATGCCGTCCAGCAGTCTCTTTGTTCTAACGATTCTTATGATCGGGATAGGCTTGAATTTTCTGTGGGCCATCCCGTCCGACGATTCATGGCTGACGCTGATCGGAATCCTTGGTCATGCTTTTGTCACCACCGCTTTGCTGGCTTCATCTTTTATATATTACCGTGATATGACGGTCTGGATCCAAACTGTGCTTGATCGAATGCGCTCAAGCATGCCAACGCAACAGGCTTAACATTTTTGCCGCTGATCGCGGAGAATTTGTTCGGAGGATTTTGTGGCTCAAACCAATACCAAGTATGATGTCAGTTCCATTCAGGCCCTGGAAGGCATTGAGCATGTCCGTAAACGCCCGGGCATGTACGTGGGCGGCACAGACATTAAGGCCCTGCACCACCTGGTTTATGAAGTTGTTGATAACGCCATCGACGAAGCGCTTGCCGGTTATTGCACCCGCATCAACATTACCATCCATTCTGACAGCAGCGTAACCGTTGAAGATAATGGACGCGGTATCCCGGTTGGCCCGCACCTGTCGAAAAAGGATGCGAATGGAAAGCCGATGGAGACCGTGGACGTGGTCATGACGATCATCGGCGCGGGCGGCAAATTCGGCGGCGGCGGATATAAAGTCTCCGG
>JAJYOH010000344.1 GCA_021796315.1 Chloroflexota bacterium | reverse complement strand
AAGCCCTAGTGAAACCACATAGGGCAATAAATAAAGTAATTCGGCGCGGGTCATGAAGTTAGTGTTTCAGCGCTTTCCAAACTTTTTCCGGTGTAACCGGATTCTCGTCGATGTTCACTCCGACTGCGTCCAGCACGGCATTGCCGACAGCCGGGGCAACGCCGTCCATTGGAATCTCCGCCACCGCCTTGACCCCGAACGGGTGGCTAGGCTCGAACGTCTCGACAAAAATGGTCGTCAGCTCCGGCATTTCGTCCGCGCGGAAAATATGATATCGGTCAAGGTCGCGTTCGATGACGCGGCCTTTTTCGTCGAAGCGCATCTCTTCGCAGACGGCATAGCCGAGCGCCTGAGTCATTCCGCCTTCGATCTGACCGGAAGCCGTGAGCGGATTAATGATGACGCCCGAATCGACCGCCATCACCAGTTTATCGACCGTTACCTGGCCTGTCTCGACATCCACAGTGACTTCGGCAAACTGCGCCGCGAACGGCGGGGGCGACACCGGCGAAACATACGAGCCGATGCCCATGATCTGTTCTTGATTGTTACGATGGAGCGAATCGAGGGCGATCTCGGAGAGGGGAATACTTTGTCCGGTTGGCGCGATAACCTTCCGGTCGGAAAGTTGCAAGTTGGAAGGTTCGACCTTCAAACCTGTAACTTTGAACATTTCAACGGCTCTTTGTTTGATTCTCTCCGCGGCCATTTCCGCGGCCTTGACCGCCGCCGTGCCGGAAATATAAGTTGTCGATGACGCGTATGCGCCTTTGTCGAACGGCGTGAAATCCGTGTCGGATGAATACGTCAGGATATCTTCGAGCGGAACGCCCAACACTTCGGCCACCATCTGTGCGATGACCGTGTCCGAGCCGGTTCCCAAATCCGTTGCGCCGACCAGTAAATTGAACGAGCCATCGTCATTCATTTTGACCGATGCGCCGCCCATGTCGAGATAGGGAATCGCTGTGCCTTGCATCACCATTGCAACGCCGATGCCTTTTCGGTATCGTCCTTCTTTCGTCTTTCCTTCTTTCTTTTCGTCGAAAGAAGAAAGATGGAAAGAATGCCAGGCCTCGTTCCTGAATTTCGAATCCCAATCAATGGCAGCTTTGGCTTGTGCCACGCATTGTTCCAATCCAACTGTCTGGATGATTTCCGGGCGCGGCTCACGGCCTTCATTCCAGGCCGTCGAGAATGGATGGTATTCTCCGGCGTGGAGTGCGTTCTTCAAGCGGAACTCTATCGGGTCGAGATTTAATGCGCGCGCGATCTTTTCCATGTGACGTTCGAGCGGCCAATAACCTTGAGGCACGCCATACCCGCGATAGGCTCCGGCAGGCGGCGTGTTGGTATAAACAATGTCTGCATGGAATCGGATATTCGGCGATTTGCGATATTCGCCATCGCCAACATACAACGCCATGGATTTATGTCCGGTGTTGCCGGTGACGGTCAAGGCGTGGCAGCCGTACGCGCCGGTATCGCTCAACACTTTCATTTCGTTGGCTGTGATCGTTCCATCTTTTTTGACGCCGGTCTTCATCCAAACTTTCATCGGATGGCGCGAACGCGCGGCGAGAAATTCTTCTTCGCGCGTATATTCGAATAATACAGGGCGCTTGGTGGCGATGGTCAAATGCGCGGCCACATCTTCGATCAACATTTCCTGTTTGCCGCCGAATCCGCCGCCGATGCGCGGCTTGATCACGCGGATTCTTTTCACGGGCAAGCCCAACACGGGCGCGATCATGCGCCGTACATGGAAAGGAACCTGCGTCGATGTGCGAATGACCAGACGATCATCTTCATCCCAATACGTCACAACCACATGCGGTTCAACATGAGCCTGTTGAACTTTCGGCACGCTATATACGCCTTCGAAAATTTGGTCGGCTTCGGCGAAGCCTTTATCAAGGTCGCCAATGTCGATTCGGATTTCGGCGGCCAGGTTACGGGTCGGGTCTGAATCGGCGAAGTTCACATATTCAGGTTCATCGTGAATGCGAATCGATTCAGGTTTCATCGCATCCGCCGGGTCAAGGATCGCATCCAAAACTTCATATTCGACTTCAATTAATTTCAAAGCTTGTTCTGCAATCGCCGCCGACTCAGCCGCGACAAATGCCACGCGGTCGCCGACGAAGCGAACCTTGTTGTCGAGTGAGAACATATCGAGCGGGCCGGGGATCGGGTCCGATTGCCCGGCGGTCGAATACACCACGCGCGGAATATCCTGCCACGTCAGCGCCGCCGCCACGCCTTCGAGCGCGCGCGCTTTTGTTGCGTCGATCTTTTTGATACGCGCGTGCGCGTGCGGACTGTGTAAAACTTTTGCGATCAACATGCCGCGCATGTCGATGTCGGCGGTGAAGGCTGGCTTGCCCTGCACGAGTTTGACCGCATCCACTTTTTTCTCGGGCTTGCCGACGACTGCGTACGGATTCTTGTTTGGCGCGACGACGACTCTCGGCATGACTTTGGTCTGCACACTGGTCGTTTCGCTCATGCCAGACCCCGAGCCGGGTTCCGTTGTTGGCGGCATAAACCAGGCTGACGCATCGCTCTCGTCCGCCGGAATATCTCCACGCAAAACAGCGGCGGCACGCAGAACGGCCTGCACTGGTTTTGCATATCCCGTGCAGCGACACAACACGCCGGAAATTGCTTCGCGCACTTCGGCTTCGCTCGGATTTGGATTCTCTTCAAGCAAGGATTTCGCCGCCAGGATTTGTGCGGGCGTGCAATATCCGCATTGGATCGCGCCGGTCTCGATGAACGCCTGTTGAAGCGGATGCAAACCGCCGGTTTTTTTCCAGCCCTGATCGGGATGTTCGCCGAGTCCTTCGATGGTGACAATGTTATGGCCTTCGGCTTGCGCTGCCAGCATCGAACCCGCGTTGACGGGTTTGCCATCCAACAAAACAGTATCCGAACCGGCCAAGCCTTGCTCGTCTCCGAATTTGACTCCGAAGAATCCAAGCCGCCGAACGATTGTCAGCAATGTTTCGGATGGCGCAGAGTCGACTTCATGTGCGATGCCGTTGATGTTTAAAGTAAATTTCATTGTTGCTCCGGGTTCATCTCCCCGAAGGGGGGAGGGTTGGGGTGAGGGGATAGTCTTGCTTCAATAACTTGAATGATTTCATCCACAACTGCATGAATGTTATACCTTACATCGTCATTTGTAAATCAGATTTCGGTTTCGCAAATGTTGCCACAGAATCGCTTCTGCGGGTGTGTGCGGATGCCGCAGCTCGCGTGAGCACAAAAGAATTGGCGGATAGATTCGATGCAAGCGCGGCATTGATCCTCACCCTGCCCTCTCCCTAAAAGGGAGAGGATTTTCTACTCGAAAATTTTGCAATCAACGCAGTGATCCCAACGAGAATCAATCCAAACATGGCGATGACCAATGCTTGCAGGATGGACAAAAATCCCATGAACATGCTGGCCATATCGGGGATGGTCCATGTGACAAGCGCACCGTTATAAGCGAAGTGCCACAAAATCGGCAGGGAAATTAAATAGAGTGTGATGAAAATAAACGCCAAAACTTTTTCAGCCGATTCGCGCGGCGGGAGGTTGAACCACTTTATGATATATCCAAGGATCAACCAGGCCAGAACCAGCGAACTTGCGGCGGTGCTGGCCGTGAACATGATAATGTCGCTTGCGCTGGCGACCGAACTGAGTGAGTATGTTCGTCCGGCTAAAACTGCATAGCCATAATTGAACAGAACGATGTAAAGAATCGCTCCACCCAACATCCATGCGACAAGTGGACTGCGCTTCTTGATCAGGACGTAGGCCGGGATCAGCGCAAGGAGCAGCGCCAGCACGAAACGCGGAATCCGCTCCGAATTTTGGCGCTGACTTTTGGCTTGATCCATCGCCGATAAAATTCCAGCGACTGAATCCGTTTTCGTTCCATTCACTGATGAATGAATCGCGGTTTGATAATCTTTCAGCAACTGTGATTTCTGTGCAAGCAAAGCCGAATTTATGTTGGCTTGTTGATCGGCAGTGAGATTCAGCATATCCGTGCGGACGATGCCTTCACTATCGGCGGGAATGTTGAGTCCGAGCAGGGCGGCAGTGGTTGTGGCGACATCGGTCATGTTGCCGTCTGGATATTGCCCCGGTTTGATCCCGGCTCCAGTTGCGACAAAAGGTTCGAGCAAAACGATCGGATCCTGACCGCCGTGTCCGCCGCGGTCGATCTGGCCGTGGTCAGAGACGACGATAACGGTGTCCGTTGAAAGGTCGAGGGTCGAGACGATTTGTTTGAGCAGGCCATCGGCGCGAGTTGCGGCCGCGTCCCAATTCGGGGATTGCGGTCCGCCTTCGTGATGTCCGGCGTAATCCACTTGATCGATATGAATCAAAATGAATTGATCCTGCTTGGCCTTGAGCCACGGCAACGCGGCATTGACCACATCAATGTCTGCGGCTTTATCTTCGCCGGCGGTGTAAAAAGAATCGGTGACCGCGCTTTGCGGAATTAATTTCTCGAACCAGTTGAAACCTGAGACAGCGGTCTTGAGTCCGGCACGCTGCGCGGCAGTGAAAAGATTATCCTGCGTCCAGGTCGGGATGTCGGCGTAATCGAGATTCATGGCGGGGCCATCGCTGAGATCAGGCCATGCGCCGGTCATCAGCACGGAATATCCCGGCTCGGAATACGAAGGCACGCGGCTGTGATTTGTGGCCCACGCGCCCTGACTGCGAAGTTGATTTAAGAATGGCATCACATTTGTTTTGTGCGACGTGTCATCGCGCAGCGCGTCGATCAACACAAAGACCACGCGATGGGTGAGTGGCTGGCCGAGCGCCGACCCCGGCACAGGCGGGTTATCTTTGAGCGGCGAGCGGAAAGCGTAAAGTGAATTCATCATAGCGGTGGCCCAGAAGTACGCGCCTGCGGCGATGACGAGGCTGGCGATGATGCCGAGGATGATCCAGCGATATTGTTTCATTTGCCAATTCCTTTGATTACCAATATTTTTTAGCGGTGTTAATTCAAATGGCTTGTGATGATTCCGCTGTATAAATTTTTATCGGCATGATATTCAGCTTTGACAATTCCACAATTGCAAAAATCGAACGCTTTGTGAAAAGAATAAAAATTTTTCATGTACTCGGAAGAAGCTTTGAAAGTGCCTAACATATTTGACCAAAGAAAAGCTTTGATAACGAAGCCGTGACAAAACATGGCGACAAAACCATCATCAATATTTTTTAATTTGTCGTGGGTATTCCGGACGCGATTTATAAAACTTTCAAACGATTCTGCTCCCTCGCCGTGAACATAGCTTGGGTCGCTCTTTTCCCAATACGAAAGCGACAATGGTTTGCGCTCTAATTGTGTGGTGCTTTGTAATTTGGTTGGCGATAAATATGTAAACTCATGAACATCCCAAATTTCAAACGATGTATTCGGAAATTTTTGTAGAGTTGGTTGGGCAGTCTGCATTGCCCGTTTGTATTTTGATGTGACGATTAAATCTGGTTTCTTCTCAAAGGCATTACTAACTTTAAACGCTTGACTTTTTCCGAGTTTCGTCAATTCTATAGTTTCAGGATTGTCTGTGGCCAAGCCTGCGTTTGCTTCACTTTCGCCATGTCGGATGTACCAGACTTCAATCATATTTTTTCCAAACATCTCTTTGCCAGCGTTGCGGCGACATCCTGGCGATATTCAGCCGATGCCCAATCGTCTTTGGCTTCGTGATAGGCATTGCGCGCCGCAGATTCGATTCCCTCACCCTCTGTCCCTCTCCCAGCGGGAGAGGGGGAGGGGTGAGGGCCTCCATCCATGGCGAGCAGCGGAGATTTTCCGTAGCCGCCGAGCGTGAGTCGTGTGCGGCCTGAATTCCATTGAGCGAGCGCGGCGCACACGATGGGCTTGTCCGCGGGCGTGCGTGAGACAAATTCAAATGCAAATTTTATGTTGGTGGGAAAAATGATTTTTGTGATCAGGTTTTTGGAGCGCAGAGGAAGAAAGTCGCCGAGATTTGAAACTCGATATTCGACTTTCGAGTTATCAAATAGCGCTTGTTCGAGTTTCGCATCCAAGGCAAGCAATGAAGTTGCGAACGTGGAACGTCCGTCACTGGCGACGATCGTCCCGGCAACGGTGGCTGTGTTGCGGATGTTGAGCGGCGCTTCGAGTTTGATGGCTTGCTTCAACGCGTCAGGACAGTTCTCATTTTCCATCAGTTGCTGGAGCGTGACTGTTGCGCCGATCTCAAGGTTGTTTCCGTTTTTCTTTATCGAGTTCAGGCTGAGGGCTTGAAGGTCAACCACTTCAACGGAATCCGTTGTCGGATGGGAAAGAAGCGTCCCGCCGCCCAGAGGAACAGTATTGGTTTGTGCAAGGAGGGTCAGGGCTTCGTCCAGGGATTTGGGTCGATAATATTGAGTGATCATGTTGGCTCCAAAAAAGACAGGTACTCTGTATTATACAAGATACCTGTCTGATAAATTCTATTTTTCTTCCGGGTAAACTTTCCAGCCCAGATCATCCAGCTTTGATAAATCAAATTGATCGTCCGGCACGTTGATGTGCAGTGCGTTGGCTTCTGCTAAAAGTTCTCCGCTTTCATCGTAGATGCCCGCCCAGCTTTCCGCCATCTTGGAGCGGACCTTTCCAGCCTTGCCGACTCCACTGAAAA
>JAJYOH010000343.1 GCA_021796315.1 Chloroflexota bacterium | reverse complement strand
TGCGCTCTTCAAAATCTACTGAGAGCGCATGTATGCAGGTGGAAAGATCCCCGGCTCCTTCTTCCGACGCGAAGGCCGCGCATCAACTGAAGCCATTCTCGTATCCCGCCTGACGGATCGTCCTCTGCGCCCGCTGTTCGCGCACGGAATGCGGAATGAAGTGCAAGTCATTATGTATTCCTTTTCAGCGGACGGTGTGAACCCGCTCGATATCCTCGCTATTAACGCTGCATCTGCCGCGATCATGATCTCAGACATTCCCTGGGGTGGACCGATCGGCGCAGTCCGCATTGGACGCGTGAACGGCGAATTCGTTGTCAATCCAACTTTCGCCGAAGTAGACGCCTCCGATCTGGACCTGAGAATTGCCGGCACCAAAGATGCGATTCTCATGGTGGAATGCGGCGCGAACGAAATCCCCGAAGATGTGATGGTCGCCGCGTTGGAACTCGGGCACAAGTCCATCCAACCGCTGATCGAACTGCAACTCAAAATGGCGGCTGAGATCGGCAAGCCCAAACGTGAAGCCACCATTGTGACCGCAAACGATGATCTGATCAAACAAGTCTTCGAGCGTGTCAACGCTCCGATGAACGAACTGCTCGACAAACCACTTTCCAAAGTGGAATTCTACGGCGGCATGGACGAATTGCTTGCAAAGGTCGTCGCGGATCTATGTGTGGAAGGCGATGCAAATGCGCCCACGAAAAAAGATGTTGAATCTGCATTCAGTGAATCCGAACACAAGATCGTGCGCGAAAGAATTCTGAGCGCGGGCAAGCGTCCCGATGGCCGCACACCGACCGAGATCCGCCCGATCTGGTGCGAAGTCGGCGTTTCGCCGCGCGCACACGGCAGCGGATTGTTCACACGCGGCGAGACTCAGGTTTTATCCTTCGCCACGCTCGGAACTTTGGGCGAAGCGCAGGAACTCGATAACCTGTCCCCCATTGACACTAAACGCTACATCCACCATTACAACTTCCCGCCGTTCAGCACGGGTGAGGTCAAGCCGCTTCGAGGCCAGGGCCGCCGCGAGGTCGGGCATGGTGCGCTAGCCGAACGTGCGCTCGAGCCGGTCATCCCGGCAGAAGAGTCATTCCCGTACACCATCCGCGTTGTATCCGAAGCGCTGTCATCCAACGGCTCGACCTCGATGGGTTCAGTCTGCGGTTCGACGCTGGCTTTGATGGACGCGGGTGTGCCGATCAAGGCTCCCGTCTCCGGCGTGGCAATGGGACTCGTCACCGATGAGACCGGCCGTTATAAAATCCTGACCGACATTCAAGGCACGGAAGATCATCTCGGCGATATGGATTTCAAGGTGGCTGGAACTGCCGAGGGAATCACCGCCCTGCAAATGGACATCAAGATTTCGGGCCTGAGCACGCAGATGATGAAGGAAGCGCTCGAACAGGCCAATATCGCGCGCATGTCCATCATGGACAAAATGCTGGCGGTGCTCGACAAGCCGCGCGCTGAACTCAAGCCGTTCGCCCCGCGCATCATTACCGTGAAAATCCCGGTGGACAAGATCGGCGCGTTGATCGGCCCCGGCGGAAAGAACATCCGCGCTTTACAGGAAGAGACCGGCACGAAGATCGACATTCAGGAAGATGGTACAGTTTACATCGCCACCACCGACGCGGCGGGCGGCAAAGCCGCACAGGAACGAATCGAATCGCTGGGCGAATCGGCTGTGGTCGGCAATATCTACACCGGCAAGGTCGTGCGCATCGCCGACTTCGGCGCATTCGTTGAAATCCTGCCCGGCGTGGACGGCATGGTTCATATCTCGCAGCTCGACAGCGAACGCGTCGAGAAGGTTGAAGACATCGTCAAGATGGGAGATGAGATCACCGTGATGGTGACGGCCATCGACCCGACCGGCAAGATCAGACTCAGCCGCCAGGCCGTGCTCGAAGGCTGGACAGTGGAAGAGGCGCTGGCGAAGGATGCTCGCAAGAGCGGTCCACGCCCCGGCGGAAACGGCGACCGCGGACGAAGCGGCGGGGATCGCTCCCGAGGCGGAGACCGCGGACGCGGCGGTGATCGCGGCGGACGAAGATAAAAACGAACGGACGGAGTTGAACTCCGTCCGTTTTTTTTGAAGTTCGGAGCGCTCGTTTCAAACAGTCATTGTATAATTACACGAGAGGCATATTCCATGGTTACCATTACCGTCAGACTTTCAGAAGATCGTTTGCAAAGTATTCAGGAGCTGGCAAAGAAGTTTAATATCGCGCCGGAAGAATTACTGCGTGTCAGTCTCGAGGAATTTGTGGCGCGTCCTCAAGAAGATTTTCAAAAGGCTCTTGAATATGTGCTGGAAACTTACAAGGAACTGTATCGGCGGCTGGCGTAATGCGGTATTTATCAGTTACCGAGATTCTTGAAATCTATCAGCGTGTGATGGAGCAATCTGGCGGATTGATGGGCATCCGAGATTTTGGCGCGTTAGAATCTGCGGCTGCACAACCATACATGACCTTCGATGGAAAAGAGCTTTACCCTTCCCTAGTGGAAAAAGCGGCAGCCTTGGGGTTTTCATTAATCCAAAACCATCCTTTTGTGGACGGCAACAAACGCACAGGCCATGCGGTAATGGCACTGTTCCTATCGCTCAACGGTTTTAAAATTCGCGCCAGCATAGATGAACAAGTGGATATCATTCTATCTGTTGCATCCGGAAATCTCAATCGCGAAAATTTTACAAAGTGGCTGACCAGCCATGTTTAGGAACAGCCGCATCGCGAAGTTTTTCGTATTCACGTTCGTCGTATATTATCTGCCGGTCCTTCTGATCCGGCTAAATATCATCCCGTTCGAATTTAGATTCCAAACTTTGATCGGGACGACAACAGCAATGATCGTTTATTCCATCTCAGCAAAATATTCATGGAAAAGTTTGGGATTTAGACTTGATAATTTGAAATCATCCCTGCTTTGGAACGGAGTGTTGTCCGCGCTTTTGGTCGCCATCACGTACGGACTATACCTCGCAAAAATGATCCGCGAGCCATCCATCCCGGCATGGACATGGTTCTACGTTTTCTATATCTTCGTCTCAAGTCCCGCCCAGGAATTTTTATATCGAAGTGTGATGTTCGCTGAATTGGAGAGGGCAAACATCAATTCATCTTTTGCGCGGATCGTGATCTCGGCTGTAACTTTTGTTTCCTGCACATCATTTACAGGGATTGGATCGCGCTCGCTGCGACCTTGTTCATCGGCGTTATTTGGGGAATCATATATAACAAATATCCAAACTTCTGGGGCGTAACGATCTCTCACGCGATTTTGGGAATTGTGTCCATCGCCACTGGATTAATCTAACGATCGGCGGAAAACTTCATTTTCCCAACATCTCTTCCAGCTTCAATTTCACCCCCGGCCACTCGCTATCCAAAATACTATAAAACACCGAATGGCGGATGTATCCATCCGGCAGGATCATGTGATTCCGCAGAATGCCTTCTTTTTTCGCGCCGAGTCTTTCGATGGCTTTTTGCGAACGCTCATTGCGCGAATCAGTTTTGATCTGCACACGGACACAACCTAATTTCTCAAACGCATGACCGAGCAGCAAATATTTACATTCCGTGTTCACTACCGTGCGCTGGAATTCGGGGCCGTACCATGTGCCGCCCACTTCCAGCCAGCGGTCGTTTGGCATGATATTCAGATAACGCGTTGCGCCTGCCACCCGTCCCGACTCAAGATGGACGACTGCGAACGGCAGGTCCGTGCCGCGTACGCCGCGCGCCATGATATCCTTCACCCAGTTGCGCATGTCACCCACTGATGCCATTTCGCCATAAACCATAAAATCCCAAAACGGCTGACCAACGCCGATCTTCGCCAGCCCTTCCACGTGCGCTTCGCTCAACGGCTCCAGCCGCACAAACTTTCCAGTCAACGTTACCGGTTTAACTTCCAGCATTCAACCACTCCTCTTCGGATTCATTTTGCGTGGGCAAATACGGCATCTGCGGCCCAACCGTTTTCAACAACTCGCTCAACGCGGCGCGCATCGCAACGCGGTCATCCCACAAATGCTCGACCCTGCCAAAACACATGGACTGTTCATGACCTTTTCCGCAAGCCAGGACAATGTCACCAGGGCGCGCCAGACTCAGCGCAAATCGGATGGCTTCACCGCGATCCGCGACGCGCCAAAAGGTCTCGCCTTCGCGTCCGCCCCTGGACCTGGCGCCGGCCGCCATTTCGTCGAGGATTCCACTCAACGATTCAGTGCGCGGGTCCTCGGCGGTCAGCACCGTCAGATCGGCCAGCTCTGCGGATGTCTCAGCCATCATGCGGCGCTTTTCTTTATCGCGCAATCCCGCCGAGCCGAATGTAACAATCACGCGTCCTTTGGTCATCTGCTTTGCGGCTTCCAGTGTGACCTTCAACGCATTCGGCGTGTGGGCAAAGTCAATAATGGCAGTGAAGTCCTGACCAAGATCGATGCGTTCCATGCGCCCCGGCACACCAGGCAGGTTTGCAATTCCACGCGCGGCAACTTGCGGATCAATTCCCAAACCGACGATGGCCGCTGTCAGCGCCGCCAGACAATTTGAAACATTGTATGAGCCGACCAAATTGCTCTTTACATCAACGCGGAAATTTCCATTGGTGGCAACAAACTCAATTCCAAGCGGACTATATTTAATTTGCTCGGCGCGCATGTCTGAATCCTTGCCCAACCCATAGCTTGACTTTTTGACTTTCGTGATCGAATCCAAATATTCAAATGAACGGTCATCACGATTCAAAACAGCCAGGCGCGGATTGCCCTGCTTCTTCGGCAGAGTCTTTTCAAGACTGGCGAACAAGCGTCCCTTGGCGGCGCGATAATTTTCGTACGAGCCATGCTGGTCGAGATGTTCGTGTGTGATATTCGTGACCACGCCAATATCAAACTCGGACGCATCCACGCGATATTGCGCCCAGCCATGCGATGTTGTTTCCAAAACCACATGCGTCAGTCCGGCTGCGACCATTTGAGCCAGATAATGCTGCACATCATGCGCGTCCGGCGTGGTGACGTGAAAACCTGTATCGAGGATTTCATTTCCGATCACGGCATTGACCGTTGAGATCATGCCAGCTTTGATTCCAGCCGCGATCAAAATTTGATGGATCAAATTGCTCGTGGTGGTTTTGCCGTCCGTGCCGGTCACGCCGATCACCGTCAGCTTGCGGGCAGGCCAATCGTGGAACGCGGCCGCCAGCCAGGTCAGGGCTTGACGCGAGTTTTCGACTCGAACGCAGGTCAAATTGGCAATTTGACCTGCAAAATCTTCCTCGCCGATGATCGCAACTGCGCCGTTGTCTATCGCTTTTTGAATAAAGCTGTGACCGTCAACCGATCCGCCTTTCATTGCGACGAAAACAAATCCGGGCTTGACGGCGCGGCTGTCGATCGCAATGCCGCTAATTTCAACGTTTGGCAATTGCGATGGAGAAAAAGAAAATGGAAAATCAATAAACAATTTTTGTAAAAACATTGAACCGAGGCGCTCCGTTAAAATAAAAAGGGTCTTGGTAATTTTACCAAAACCCTTTTGTATAAAGAAACTTGATTTATTTCAGGCTCTGGCGTAGGCCATCAAGCTTGCCAGCCACTGAACCGTCCACAACCTTGTCGCCAATCTTGATGACCAGGCCGCCAAGAATGGATGGATCAACACGGAAGGCCACAGCCCTGGCGCCGACCTTGTCAAGAATATTTTTCTTGACAGTCTCCTGCTCACCTGCATCCAGCGGCAACGCGCTGGTGACTTCAGCGGACTCTCCTTTGAAACCCGCGCCATCCAATACGACAACTTTACCTGCTTTGACGCCCGAGAAAAATTCATCGATCAAGGCATGCTGGCGCTTCTCATCAAGCGCATCGCCGACAAGTTTCTGCGCGGCGGCAATCGCCAACGCGGCAACCTGACCGCGCAAATCGCCAAGAACGCGATTGCGCTCTGCTTCGGCTTCGGCCAGGGCGGCTTCGTGCGCCCTGGCAGCTTCCGCTTCGGCGGCAGCCTTGACATCTTTGCCAGCAGATGCAGCGCGCTCAGTTGCATCGCGAACAACTTTGCTCGCTTCCGCCTGCGCATCAGCGAGAATCTTTTCCGCATCCTTCTGCGCGTCAGCGCGAGCTTCAGCGGCTACGCGGGCATCTTCCAAACCCTGCGCGATCTTCTTCTTACGGGACTCCATCATGTCCAGCATCGGCTGGTAGACCCATGCATTCAAAGTCAGAAAGACGATGATGAATGCAATGATCTGAACGATGAGGAGACCAAGATTAATTCCAAGCGCTTCCATGCTCTACTCCTATATCCGATTACACAACTTTGAAGAGCATGAGAAACGCGATCACCAGACAGTAAATCGCGATGGCTTCGGAGAACGCGATACCGAGAATCATGTTGGTCAACAAGTTACCGTAGGTATCGGGGTTGCGCGCCATACCGGTCAACGCGCCTTGAACGCTCAAACCAATTCCCACACCCGCGCCCGCGGCGCCGATCATGGCGAGACCAGCACCGACATAGCGCATTGCGTCTAAAATATTACCTTCCATTTTTGTATCTCCTTGATTCCTTTTAGATTTAGTGCGCCGCAGCGCCAGCTTCTTCGTGATGATCTTCCTCATGGCCGTGACCTTGAGTGGCCTGCGCC
>JAJYOH010000342.1 GCA_021796315.1 Chloroflexota bacterium | reverse complement strand
AGCAATCTTCCAATACGTGGTCATCTATGACCCCAATGGCGGATTTGTCACAGGCGGTGGATGGATTACTTCACCAATGGGTGCATACACACTCGATCCAACACTTGTCGCGTCTCACGTAACTCTGGAATAGAACGAAATCTCACGTAACTCAAGAATACGGAGATTTCATATGAGAAAAAAATCTTGCAAGACCCTTTTGTTCCGCCTGGGACGATCCCCAGGCGGAACATTCATGGTTAGTCACGCGGAGCAAAGTTGCCAATCCAGCGTATAAGCGCATCGCGGATCGGAGCAGATTTATCGGCATAAGGGCTCAATCCAGCTGTGTTTAAAATCGAATGGTAGTTGAGATATCGTCCTTGATCAATTAGATGCCTTGCAGCAGCATCAATTTGCTGAACCTGGCTCTCAATCTGTACTTTTCTAAGCCATGCACGATGCGCCTGAATTGCCTCATGAATTTTCAAGCGAAGTTGGGGATAATGGTCGCACAGTTGCTTGTAAGAAAGACCAGCTTGGCTGGAAATCTCTTCAATTTTCACAATATGGCTGCACCCTTGCAAGTTCTCAATGCTTTGCGTAATTTGAGCAAATACAGCGTCATCTCTTTGCTGCCGTATACGAATGTTATGATGCTTGATCATCAGGCGCACATATTCTGCCTGCTCTGGGTGGCTATGTAGGTAATCGCTGTGGGTGCCGAGTGCCCGGCTAATCTGTCGCAAAGTAACTTTCCGATTTTGCTCAAGCAAAGAATCCAGGATAACCCGTATCTTGGAATGCAGTGTTAAACATCGTTTGAGTCTTTCTTCGGCTCGTCGTTTCGCTTGAGCAGTATGAACCTGCTCTTCCAATCCAAGGGCACCCCAGTAAATCCGGATCGTCTTTTCACCCCATCCCAGTCGATGTGCGATGGTGCGGTTGCATTCGCCCCGCGTTCCCATCTCGATTAGAGTCGTAATTTCCTCTTGCGGCTTTCTCAGGATATGTGGCTCCCCGGCGTGAAGTCGGGGATGACGCCCCTTCACCCGTAAAGCCCCATCATAAGAACGGGTAAATCTTCGGCCGCAGGTTGTGCAACGGAAACGGGCAATTTGTTGTTCTGGGATATCTCTCAACATTAGCACGCGTATGTCAGGAGGCGAAAGATGGTTGGGGCATTTTGGGTTTGGGCAAAGACGGAGTTGCATAAGACGAGGTGTTTGAAGAGTCTGCACAAATTCATCCGGCACTTCTAATGCAGCAAACTCTCTCCAAGAGAATTGCAAGGCTTCGAGATAACTTAGGTAATGCTCCAGAGGAGACAGAGCGCCATATTCCAAAGAGGTGATCACATCCACAGTTAGGCTCGCTTTCTTAGCCATGCCTTTTGGGGAAATGCCAGCTTGGTCACGTAGATAGTGGAATTTCAAGCCAAGGGCACGAGAAGGATCATGGTGGGCATCTGCATTATCTTGCGTGAGGGCAGTGGCCGGGTCGAGCAAGAAATGGAAACCATCCTGCTTGTGCCTTTGCGCCTTCAGGGTGTCTGGGGGTGCTTTCATCACAGGCAAAGAGCGAAGGTCGGTGCCACAAGTTGGACAATGCAAATAGAGGTGGTCCTGACTCACTGGCGTCAGCGTACTGCCGCAGGCCGAGCATTTATCTTGAAGCAAACAGCCATGCTCAAGGCAGGTGGTCACAGAGATTAACCGCCACATCAGTCGTAGGTAAGGTTGAGACTGCAAGCAAAGAGGACAAACTCTCAGAACCGGATTCACTAAACCTCTGAGAAAATGACCTGGACTCAAATAGGTCGAGCGATTGAGATCGGGCGGGCGGCGAAACTTCTCCACCCACGGAGCTATGGTCAATCGAGTCAATTCACCCGGGGTCAAGCCGGTACGCAGAGGAATGCGTCCCCAATCATTCAATGGGTATTCCCATTTCAGTTTGTTAATTTGTTGGGGCTTACCCCAGCTTGGAAACAGGTCGCCCACCAGATCCCAGAAAATGCTATAGCCGTTTAGATCAGCCAGTCTCAGCAGATAACCGCTCAAACATTCTCCAGGATATGGGGCAGGATGTAAAGGAAGCGATTCAAAAAACCAGTCTTCAGGCATAGGCGACTCCACTCCGCGCCTGGAGGATGTCCAGAAAATTAACCACCTTGGCGCGTTTGATATCCCGCCAGGCCTGATTCAAAATATCCAAAGTCAACCGCGGCTGCCTGGTAGAGATGGCCTTGAAACAGGCATCCATGAGCAACACCATCACCTCGCGCAAAATACCATCCGTCCACTGTTCAATGTAATGAGCTGGTCCATCCGCGGTTTTCTTGCTGGCCTCGTCTGTAATTTCTCGCAAACCCAGATACCCATCCTGTTCGAAGGGTAACAGCAAGTCCAGCATGGTTAGGAAGGCATCCAAGCGCGGACCTGTGAATTGCACCAATTCGAAATAGTCGTTCCAACGTCCCTGAACCTCGGCATCCCCGGTAGTCCACGCAATCGGATTGCAGGAAGCACAAACGATTGGCACACCGGTCAGGTTGGTTAATTCCAACAACCGGCGGCGCAAGCCGGTCTGGGTGATATGCTCTACTTCATCCACGATGAGCAGTTCCACGCCGCATTGCTGAAAATAAAGCTCCAGCAATTGAAGATAATGTTCTTCGTCGCCGCGCAGAGTGGCCGCTCCGCAAGCAAGAAGCATGCGTTGGAACAAGGGCTTGGGTGAACGGTTGCCAACCGGTGCATCGATCTTGATCACAGGAACATAGTTGCGTCTGGCTTGCACCACTGGCAGGTAATTCACTGCATACCAATTCAGCAGACTGCTTTTCCCCGCGCCTGAAACACCGCCCACCAGGAAACAACGTTGTTGTCCAATACTGCGATATCGGCGAATGGTATCCAGCTTCTCGATCAGCGCCTGCAGAGTAGGCGTCAAAAGGAAATAGAGATTGGTCAGCCACAGAAGCCGATCGTCCACATCCAGATGAGCATACTGTGAAGCCAGGTGTTGTCGCAGACTGGGAAAACCGGCTTGGCGAACTGTATCGGGATTTAGATAGATCGGCTGTTGAGTGATCTTCAACGTCAATTGGCGGCGCAGACTCGAAAGCTGGCTTCCACGCAACACATCGGCTCTGCGATTTGGATCCAATGCCTCCACCTGCTGTTGTAGTTGTCTGTCTTCCAGTTGCCAGGCTTCTGTCCATGCGCGCAAATCCTCCAATCGCGAGCAGACATTCATGTTCAGATCAAGATCCAATGTTCGCAACGCGGGGTGAGTTGTATCTAAAGAAAGCAATGCATTCATCAGAGCACCTCTCTGAGTGTTTCCAAAAGCCGGGTTCGAGGATCGGTATCTTTAGACTTCATCTCGGTCATGAGTTGTTCAGCCTGTGCAATTTGCCCCACTTCCAATAACTGGGCCGTTGAATCACTGCGCGGCCTGCCAGGTCGTTGCTCTCGTAATCGCTGCAATTTGCGGCGGATTAACTTCTGTTCCGTTTGGCGCTGTTCGATCAATTCCCTGGCTTCAAGGATATGAACCAGCCAGGAATGAGGGCGCAATCTATGCTGCTGATCGCGCTGGCGGATCAGATCTTTTGCTAATTTCATTTCCCATAGACTCACCGATTCGTAGCTGCCATCCACCAAACGCAGCTCACGGGCATAAGCATCTCCCAGCCAAATCCCATTTTCAAATACGGCAACCCGACTCACATCCTCCGGGGTGTATCGCAAATGATATCGTCTTTGGCGTCCCTGGCGATCTCGGCTGCGCAGACCTGCTAATCCAACCTCCCAGTAATGTAAACCGAACAACGCCAACCCTTCACGAGTGGCGATCCGGGTTTCCGGATTCAGCCGCCAGAAGGAGCGCTCCAAGTGTGGTGTGAGGGGCGGGGGAAGTGGGGTCATTAATTCCAATCCGTGCAGCCACTTCTCGTGAGGGGTCATTCCCTCCAACTCCCGATGAGGTGTGTGCATATAATCCACAATTAATTGGTGCACAATGCGGAGGAGGTCCCGATATAACAAACAGGCGGCTTGGTTGGCATTATGCCAGTGACGTTGGCTGGGTTGAAGGATCGCTCCCGGCAACAGTTCCCGAATCTGGCCAGACAGGTTTCCAAACAATCGTTCAACCAAAGCCCCATAGCGGGCTTGGTAGGGTGGGCGAAAATCAAGCTCCATTTGGGTGTACCTGCCGCCTCCTCCAAGGGCTTTGGCAAGATCTTCCAATGAATAACTGTGATGAGCCCAGGCATTGTCCAGTGATAAGTGTTGTGGAATGCCATAGCAGTTCCAAGGCAAATTGATGCCATATTGATCCAACCCAAGCTTGGGCCAGATGGCATGATGTAATGCCCCTTGAATGCTCTCAATGCAAGGCGCATCATAGGCCAGGTAGATCCCCAGGACCGCGCGCGAAAAAGCATCGATCAGCAGGGTGAGCCATAATCGGCCAACCACTTCGCGGAATTCATCATCAACATGGAGAACATCCAGCAAGTAGTGATCCGCAAAGACATACTGTAAAGGCAGGACAGCCGTTTGGGCAAAGCGATCAAAAACGAGAAAGTTGGCTTCCCAATCAGCTGGGCCCTGGCGGATAATAAAAGTTTTCTCACCCTCCCCAGATTGGGTCGTGAACCACTTTACATACCGATAGAAGGATGCACGCGAGAGCAACCTGATTTGTGTCAATCGCTGGATTTGTGTTGGATCGGACAACAAATCATCAACCTGCTTGCGCCCATCCAGCAGACGTTCGAGCAGATCATCAAAATCCCGGCCCATTGCTCGGCCCGTGTCTATCCACCAATGCCGGTTGAATTGCCATAGCTGTTGGGCAATGTTGTACACAGTCTGAATACGCAAGGGCGGATTGCTTCGATAAAAGCGTTGGATCACGGTGTCTATGAAATGCTGTTCACTTGGGTCAATTCGCGTTTCGCCAAACGTCTTGCGATGCAGTGCCGATGCGATTAATGCTCGATCCCCAGAACCCAATTGCCATAATCTGCGATAAGCATAGTATGAACTTCGTGAGACTGGCGTTGCAATCAATTGGCAAGCCTGTTCCGTTATATCTGCAATCGAGAATGGTTTGGCGGCAACCTGATACTGGCGCTTGAGACGATCAATCTGGCCCTGCACTGCTTCCACTATTTCAATGATGTGATCTGCTCGTTTGAAAAGTTGCTCAGGTAAGGTTTGGGTATCAGCAGCGCCACCAGAAATTAAATTTCCCGTCCGGCTATCCAATTCTTTGCGTGTGGATGCAAATCGAGTAACAAGCTGTGCGCCAAATAATTCTGTGATTGTGAAATGACGAATAGCTCCGGTATTTGCCGAGCGCGCATCCACATTCAAGGGCTTTTTGGAGTCCCAGGCCATGATCTCAAACGGTTCGGAGACATATGAAAACCAATGACCCGTTTGAAGAACATCGGCTGCAGTGAGAGGATAGGTTCTGGTCGACTTCATGACGCACCTCCTTCTGGAAGCCAAATGCGTGCCTGGGGATGAAAATCACCCTGCCAGAAAAATGGCTGATGCCAGTTCATATCGACTTTGCCATGCCATAGCAGGTTATACAGACTGTTCAACAAAATATCCTGCCTCAAACCCAGCCCTCGCTGGCTGATCACCGATCTAGGGTGAACCTGTCCCAGCCCTCTCAAATTCTCCAGCCACCAAACCGCAGATTCAAGATCAATGTGTGCTTCTGCCCGAAACGCAGATAAAAAATCGAGGCTCGCATATTCGAACCCCGATGGCAAAGTTTGATCCGTATGCACTACGTATCGCCAGCCGCGCTCTTCGCAGATCAGGCGCGCAGCTGCTTCGCGCGCCCCTAATGTGTGGCGGCTTTCACGCCGGGACTGAATTGTTACTTCGTGCAGTTCAATTTGCCCATTGGCGCGCCAAACTTGAAAGTCCGGCGTGTATCTCCGCTGGTGACCTTTCTCATCGCTAAAGCGCAGCGTTTCAGGCTGGCTGACATAGTCCACAACTAATGGATCTCGTTCCAGCAACAAGATAAGTTTCCGCTCTTGCTCCGATTCAAATTGAACGAGGTGACCCCGTTTGTTCGTGGTCACCCCATGGAAATTATTGCCCAGGCTGATCGTGCATCGCACATTGCCTATGGGCGGCTTTCGTTTCATGCTCATGAGAATAGGCTCCTTTCTTGAGTTACAGTGGATGAAATCTCCGCATTCCAGAGTTACGTGAGACAGAATCTCCGTGTTCCAGGATCACTCAAGATTCAGTATAGCCCCCAGAGCCTATTTTTTGCTGTTTCGGCAATTTAGGAGCGTATTAAGCCCCCAAAAACCTCATTCCATTCCACAGTTATATGAGACACGACAGGACGCTATTAACACTGGCGTGATTTGCACGACCGCCGATCGAGCCGCGCACATCGAAATATGCAAAGCAAACGATCTTCAATCCCCTTGGGGAATCGTTCAAGGCGAAGGCTACTATGAAAAGCTTGGTGACCAGGCTACTGTAAACTCATGGTGCTACCATGACGACTCCTGTGGATTAAACCGTTTGTATGCCAATACACCCGATTGGATTGTGGAATTGGCGTGTAGCATGGGTTGGATCCACGACAAAGGAGCACGTACACAATGAACACTACTATCCTCTCCTATCCCGATCGCGGCCAGGGTGGC
>JAJYOH010000341.1 GCA_021796315.1 Chloroflexota bacterium | reverse complement strand
GTATGAAAGTAAAGATCCGTAAAGGCGATACTGTCGAAATCATCAGTGGCCGCCTCGAAGACAAAGGCAAACGCGGCGAAGTCATCAATGTGATGACCGATGATGACCGCGTGGTGGTGACTGGCGTGAACATCCGCACCAAACACCAGAAGCAGCAGCAATTGCAGAATGGCCGCCAGCTCAATCCGGGCCGCATTCAATTCGAAGGCACGATCCATATTTCGAATGTGATGCTGGTCTGCCCGAAATGCGGTGAAGCCGTACGCGTGGGTATTCAGCGCGATGAAATTGGCGCACACCGTGTTTGCAAAAGCTGTCAGCAGTTGATTGATTAGGCCGTGGAGCATCATGATGAATAATATGCAAGAGCGTTATCAAAAAGAGATTGCTCCAGCTCTGTTCAAGACATTCGGTTTCAAGAACGTGATGCAGATTCCGCACATTGAGAAGGTCGTGGTCAACATTGGTTTGGGAGAGGCGCTGGATAACCCGAAGGCGCTCGAATCCGCCGTGGCTGACTTGACGCAGATCACCGGTCAAAAGCCGGTGCTTACAAAAGCGAGGAAAGATATCTCCAACTTCAAGCTGCGCGCGGGCCGACTGATCGGCACCAAAGTTACCCTGCGCGGCGAACGCATGTGGTCGTTCCTTGACCGTTTGCTGAATATCGCGTTGCCGCGCGTGCGTGATTTCCGCGGTGTGCCGACAAATGCTTTCGATGGGCGCGGAAACTATACACTGGGTCTTAAAGATCAACTGGTGTTTCCGGAGATCGAGTACGACAAAATTGACAAATTGCGCGGCATGGAGATCACAATCGTGACATCTGCCAAAACCGACGAGCAGGCGCGGGCACTTTTGCAATTGCTTGGAATGCCGTTCAGCAAGAAGGAAGCATAATATGGCGAAGAAGTGTATGCAATTTCGTGAGCTCCGTCGGCGTAATGCCGTTCAGGTGCGCAACCGTTGTCAGCGTTGCGGACGCCCGCGCGGCTATATCCGCCGCTTCGGTCTGTGCCGCATCTGCTTCCGTGAACAGGCGTTGCAGGGCAAAATCCCCGGCGTCGTGAAGGCATCCTGGTAGGCGGAGGTAGATCATGGTTAATGATCCGATTGCTGATATGTTGACCCGCGTCCGCAATGCTGTGATGGCTGGACAGGCACAGGTTGCGATGCCGAACTCCAAGATGAAGGTTGAAATAGCCAAGATCTTGAAGGATGAAGGATTCCTCGAGAACTTCGAGGTTGTGGATGGCGAGAAAGCGGAGCAGAAAGTGCTTCGCATCAAGATCAAATATGTTGGTGAGCGCCGCGAGCGCCGTCCAGTATTGAGCGGCATCGAGCGTGTCAGCACGCCCGGCCGCCGCATCTACACAAAGAAGTTGGATATCCCCTGGGTTCTCTCCGGACTTGGCGTTGCCATATTGTCCACGCCCAAGGGTGTGATGACCGGCGCACGCGCCCGCCAGTTGGGCGTCGGCGGCGAGATCCTCTGCAAAGTTTGGTAAAGGTAGGAGGTAACTGTGTCTCGCATTGGTCGTATGCCGGTTGATATACCGGGTGGCGTGCAGGTGGAAGTCAAGGGTGTAAATGTCCGCGTGAAGGGGCCGAAGGGCGAGCTTCATCGCACATTTTCCAATTCGATTGGAATTGCGATGGAGAACAACCAGCTGGTCATCACGCGCAACTCTGATGAACCCGCCGAACGCGCCTTGCATGGTACTACCCGCGCTGTGCTTGCCAACATGGTGCACGGCGTGAGCAAGGGCTTCGAAGTTGTTCTCGAAGTGGAAGGCGTTGGTTATCGCGCTGAGATGGAAGGCAGGAACCTGGCTTTATATGTTGGGTACTCGCATCCGGTCAAGGTTGAACCCCCGGCTGGAATTTCATTTGAAGCAGATGGAAAAACCCGCCAGATCAAGGTTTTGGGTTTTGACAAGGAACTGGTCGGTCAGACTGCGTCTGATATTCGCAATGTGCGTCCGCCTGAACCGTATCATGGTAAGGGCTTGCACTATTTGGGCGAACGCATTCGCCGCAAAGCTGGCAAGGCCGGGAAAGGAGCCAAGTAAGCCATGGCTGTTAATAATCGTGCTGAAGCTCGCGAACGCCGACATAAACGCGTGCGCAAGAATCTTTCCGGGAGCGCCCAACGTCCGCGTTTGGCGGTCTTCCGCAGTGTAACGGATATTTATGCCCAGGTCATTGACGATGCGGCGGGGCACACCCTTGTTTCCGCATCTTCGATTGACAAGGAACTGCGTGAAAAAGTAAAAGGCCTTAAGAAATCCGATCAGGCAAAACTTGTCGGTAAAACAGTGGCAGAGCGCGCCAAGAACAAAGGTATAACGACGGTTGTTTTCGACCGCGGCGGCTTCAAATATATGGGACGCGTCAAAGCGCTCGCTGACGGCGCGCGCGATGGCGGCCTGCAGTTCTAGGCCTGATGGAGTTTTGATATGGCAGAAGTTGAAAATACTGGAAAGCAAGAACAATACGAACAGCAGGACGCGTTCGAAGAGCGCGTGATCGAGATTGCCCGCGTTGCAAAAGTCGTCAAAGGCGGTCGCCGCTTTCGCTTCCGTGTGACCGTTGTGGTCGGTGACCGCAAGGGCATGATCGGCATGGGCAGCGGCAAAGCCAACGCGGTGCCGGATGCGATGCGCAAGGCTTCTGAACGTGCGCGCAAGAATCTGCGCACAGTCAATCTGGCTGCGACAACCATCCCGCACGAATCGCTCGGACGAGTGGGCGGGGCGCGTGTTTTCCTGAAGCCTGCCTCGCCTGGAACCGGCGTTATCGCGGCAGGTGGCGTGCGCGCCGTGCTCGAAGTGGCTGGTGTGCGCGACATCCTGACCAAATCCATGGGTTCGGCCAACGTTTTGAATGTAGTGATGGCAACTTTCGCAGCCTTGGATGGATTGAAGTCTGTCCAACAGGAAGCAGCCCGGCGCGGCAAGAAGGTCGAAGAGTTGGTGCCGTTCTGGGAGCGGAGGAAGCAACATGCCTAAGAATGAAACTCACGGCAAGACCGTGCTTGTGACTTTGGTCAAAAGCCCGATTGGTTTTACCAAAGACCAGAAGGCAACGGTCAAGGCTCTTGGCCTGCATCATTTGCATGAGACCATTGAACACAAAGACACTCCCGCCCTGCGTGGAATGTTGAATAAAATCGTTCATCTATTGAAGATCGAAGAAATAAAGTAGGCTGAGATGAAGTTAAACGATCTTGTGCCCAATGAGGGCTCCAAAAAGAATCGCAAGCGCGTTGGACGCGGTCCATCTGCCGGTCAGGGCAAGACGGCTGGACGCGGTACCAAGGGCGCGGGCGCTCGCTCCGGCGAAGGCGGACGCCTTTACCGTCAGGGCGGTAACCTGCCGTTCTATCGCCGCCTGCCATTTATCCGCGGTGAAGGCTTTACCCCGCCGAATCAACAGTCGTTCAATGAAGTCAATCTCGATCAGTTGTCCGAGGCCTTCAAGGCCGGGGCTGATGTGAATCTGGAATCGCTTCAAGCGGCGCATCTACTCCGGGACCCGAAAAGCCCGGTCAAAGTCCTGGGACGAGGCGAGATCAAAGTCGCGCTTAAGGTAAAGGTCCATCGTATCAGCGCAGGCGCCAGGTCGAAGATCGAAGCGGCTGGCGGTTCTGTCGAAGTGATCGAGTAATCGGGTCCGAGGAGATTTCTAATGAAATCGTGGTTTTCTGGTTGGCGCTTTATATGGAAGTCGGAAGACATCCGTCACAAGTTGCTGATCACGCTTGGTTTGCTGGTGCTTTATCGTATTGCGGCCAATGTGGTCGCGCCAGGTGTGGATCATGCTACCCTGACTGCCTTCCGCAACGGCGGAACAGCCTCGGGCGGTTTCCTCAGTTTTCTTGACCTGCTTTCGGGTGGTACGGTTTCCAATTTTTCCCTGCTTTCGATGGGCGTGTATCCGTACATTACTGCCCAGATCATTTTGCAGTTGCTGGTGCCGATCATTCCCGCGCTTCAACGCCGCATGAATGACGATCCGCGTGAGGGACGCCAGTGGATGGATCGCTGGACGTACTACCTGTCTTTGCCGATGGCTACTCTTTCCGCGATTGGTCAGATCAACATTTTCAACTCCCTTTCGGTTCAGGCGCTTGGTAAGGATATTCTTCCGTTTGGATTTTCCGGCGACCTCCTGCTCCCGTCTGTGACTGTTCTAACAGCAATGACTGCCGGAACGATGTTCGCCATCTGGCTGGGCGAGTTGATCTCGGAATATGGTATTCGCGGCCAGGGTCTTTCACTGGTCATCTTTGCTGGTATCGTGGCGCGTATGCCTGCCAATCTGGCTTCCCTGCTGGCCGACCCATCGACTTTCTGGTTCATGTTGATATTCACCGTTATTGTGATCGTGGCTGTTGTTTTCGCCATTGTCTATGTCCAACAGGGACGCCGCAATGTTCCGGTCATGTATCCGGGCCGCCGCATGGGAAGCCGCATGTCCATGCCGGTCAAAGGCACTCTCCCGCTGATGGTTAACCTGGCAGGCATGATCCCGTTGATCTTTGCCAGCGCGCTTCTGCAATTCCCGGCCATCATCGCCAGTTATTTCACCAATTCGAATACTGCCTGGGTAAAATCCTTTGCGATTTCGGTCCAGAGTACGCTGGGTGGAACCGGCACGAATAACTGGGTTTACTGGTTACTGTATTTTCTGATGGTTGTTTCGTTCACGTTCTTCTATACGTCCGTTCTGTTCGAACAACAGAATTATGGCGATAACTTGAAGAAGGCTGGCGCGCAGATTCCCGGTGTCCATCCGGGCGAGGCCACCCAGAAATATTTAAACAAGGTTCAACAGCGCATTACATTGCCTGGGGCTCTCTTTCTGGGTATGGTTGCCGCTCTGCCGTTCTTCTTGAGCCGCCTGTTGTCCCTCTTCAATATTGGGCAGGCAGCCTCTTCGGGTTTGTTCCTCGTCTCTTCGGCAGGTTTATTGATTGTGGTTGGTGTTGTGCGCGATATCTTCCTTAACATCGAAGCCGAGTTGAAACTTCACGGATATCAGGAATCACTTCTTGTTCGGTAACAACATCTAACTATCAGGAGCGAAGATGGCGCCCTACATCGTTCTGCTCGGCCCTCCCGGAGTTGGTAAAGGCACGCAGGCTAATATCTTGTCGGAGAAAACCGGACTGGCTCACATTTCATCTGGAGACCTGTTCCGCGAGAACATCAAGAATGAAACTGATTTGGGAAAACTCGCCAAGTCCTTCATTGACAAAGGCGAGTTGGTTCCTGACGATGTGACCATTGCGATGATCAAGGAACGCCTCACTCGCCCGGACTGCAAAACGGGCGCCATTTTAGACGGCTTTCCCCGCACCCCGGTCCAGGCTGGTGCGCTTCAGAAAATGCTGGCCGATTTCAAAGGCGATGTGGATGTTGTCCCTTTTATCACCGCCGCGCCAGAAATCCTGATCGAACGCTTGAGCGGACGGTGGACATGTCGTGCGCAGGGACATATTTACCATCAAAAGTTCAATCCGCCCGTTGTCGCCGGTAAATGCGATGTGGATGGTTCCGAACTTTATCAACGCGATGACGACAAAGTGGAAACTGTTGCCCGACGCATCAACGTTTATATCGAGCAGACGATGCCTTTGGTCGAATATTATCGTTCGCAAAAAAAATTAGTTGAAATTGACGGCACGCAGCCGATCGAACTTGTCACGATTGCGTTGCTGTCTGAGATCAAGAAGTAGTCAATTATGAATTTTGGACGCCAGGTAAATGTTAAGACGAAGGAAGAAATCCAGACCATGCGCGCTTCGGGGCGCATCAATGCTGAGGTCCTGGCGGCCGTTAAAAAATTGATACAGCCCGGTGTTTCAACAGCCGATCTCAACGCGGCTGCTGAGGAAGTGCTGAAGAAACACGGATGTTATTCGCCCTTTAAAGGATACAGCAAGCCGCCATACCCAGCCTCGATTTGTACCAGCGTCAATGAGGAAATGGTTCACGGCATTCCCAGCAAGAAGCGTATTTTGCGCGAGGGAGATATCGTTTCCGTGGATAGTGGTACGGTGTTCCAGGGTTTTGTATCCGACTCGGCTTTTACAGCGGGGGTAGGGGAGATTTCCGAGGAGGCCAAACGCCTTCTTGAAATCACCGAAGGCGCGTTGTACGCAGCAATCGATAAGATGCGCGTTGGCAACCGCACAGGCGATATCTCGGCGGCAATCCAGGATTACGTCGAGAGCCGTGGCCTTCACGTTACGCGTGAATATACCAGCCACGGTGTTGGACGGCAGATGCACGAAGGCCCCATGGTTCCAAATTATGGAACTGCTGGAACCGGTTTGCCTCTTCGCCCGGGAATGACCATCGCGATTGAACCGATGGTTTTGATCGGGACGCACGAAACCCGCGTCCTGCGTGACCAGTGGACGGTCATCTCGGCAGACAAGTCATTGACGGCTCACTTCGAGCATTCAGTGGCCGTCACCGAAGGAGACCCCCTTATCCTGACTGTCCCATGATGAATTGTCTGGAGATGCTGTTTTCACTGGACGGAACAAGCAACAACCTGTATAATACTGCGTCTTTGGTTGCACCAAGTAAGTAAGGAGTAGTTATCATGAAAGTATCACCTTCGGTTCGCAAGAGATGTGCCAAGTGCCGTGTTGTTCGGCGCAAGGGCATGGTCTACATCATTTGTGAAAATCCA
>JAJYOH010000340.1 GCA_021796315.1 Chloroflexota bacterium | reverse complement strand
AAAGCGCCCGCCATTTTTGTGGAGGTCGGCGTGAATACAAACATGGCCGAGCAGATCGCATCTGAAACAGGAACCAAGGTTGTTTCGGATCTTTATCTTGAAACTTTATCCGCCAAAAATGGTCCCGCGCCGGATTATATTTCGATGATGAAGTATGATGTTACACAAATTGTTGAAGCATTAAAATAATGTCATTGCGAGCGCTTTTTGCGAAGCAATCCCTGATTCCATTATAGAGATTGCTTCGTCAGGAAGAACTCCTTTCTCGCAATGACGAAAGTGTCACATGACTCACACTCCCCATCGTTTGGAAATTGAATCCGTCGACATTGGTTACGGCGACAAAACTATTCTGCATGATCTCACGTTCAGCGTCGCGCACGGCGCGCGCGTAGCCGTGGTCGGACCGAACGGCGCGGGAAAGTCCACGTTGTTCAAAGCGCTAGTCGGACTTTTACCCGTACAAAAAGGCCGCATCCTGATTCACGGCCTGCCGTTGAATCATCACAAAGATTGCGTGGCTTATGTGCCTCAGCGCGAAGAAGTGGATTGGCGCTTTCCGGTCACAGTCAGCGACGTGGTCATGATGGGACGCTTTGATTATCAGGGCTGGTTCAAAGGCGCCTCGAAGACCGATAAACAGATCGTCGAGAAAAGTCTCGCGCAAATGAGCATGGCTGATTTCTCAACCCGTTCCATCAGCGACCTGTCCGGCGGGCAGCAGCAACGCGTCTTTCTGGCGCGGGCACTGGCTCAAGAGCCGCATATCCTCCTGATGGATGAGCCGTTCACAGGAGTCGATGCGCCGACACAGGAAGCTACTTTGAAATTACTGGACGATCTGCGCGAGACGCAAGTCACGGCCATGATCTCAACCCACGATCTGAACCTCGCCGCATCCCGCTTTGACTATATGTTGTTGCTCAATCATCGTTTGATCGCTTTTGGAAAACCCAGTGAAGTGATGAAACAGGAAAACCTCGCCAAAGCTTTTGGTCGGCAATTATTGGTCCTGCCGGATGGCACTGCTGTGGTGGATGATTGTTGCCCACCGGAGAGCAATTGACGATTTCAGATTGACGATTTGTGATTGAAGAGGCAGGACAGTATGGGTGAGAAAATTTTTAAAGACAGAACAAAGAAATTGGCCCTGCGCGTGATTCAATTAACGGAGACACTTCCTCATACGCGAGCCGCTGATGTGATCGCAAAACAAATCATCCGCTCTGCAACTTTGGTTGGCGCAAATTATCGAGCGGCCTGCCGCGCAAAATCTACCGCTGATATGATCGTCAAACTCAAAATCGTTGAGGAAGAAAGTGATGAGACCATTTACTGGCTTGAACTTCTTTTGGAAACCAAAAATCTTTCGCACGACGAAATTTCAGAGTTAATGAAGGAAACGAACGAAATCCTTGCCATGACGGTCGCCTCCACAAAAACTTTACGCGCCCGCCTTCCCAATCGTAAATCGTAAATCTAAAATCGAAAATCAAATGTCTTTCATCCTCCAGCCTCTTACTTACGAATTTATGCAACGCGGACTTCTCGCGTCTATCATCGTCGGCGTTTTATGTGCGGTCATGGGCACTTATGTTGTCCTGCGCGGCATGGCTTTTCTCGGCGACGCGATGGCGCACGCCATTTTGCCGGGCATAGCAATCGCCTATCTTCTAAATGGGAATCTGCTGGTCGGTGCGCTGGTCGCGGCCATCATCATTGCCTTAAGCATCGGATATTTTTCCAGACAGGGCACGATCAAGGAAGATACCGCCATCGGGATTCTATTCGCAGCCGCTCTTGCGCTCGGTGTGGCATTGATCAGCACGATCCAGACGTACGCTGTGGACTTGAGTCATATTTTGTTCGGAAACGTGCTCGGCGTTTCATCCCTCGACTTGTGGCTGACTGCCGGTCTTGGGCTTTTGGTTCTGCTGACAGTTTTCCTGCTCTACAAACCATTCCTCATCATTTCCTTCGACCCGGTCCTGGCCGCTACGTTACGCCTGCCCGCAGAACTCTTGCGAAATCTTATGCTCGTTTTGTTGGCGTTAACAGTCGTCGTCTCGCTTCAAACCGTCGGCGTTGGACTGGCGGCCGCCATGCTCGTTACTCCCGCCGCGACAGCCTACCTGCTCACTCGCCGCCTTGCGCCGATGATGGCTGTATCTGCATTGCTCGGCGCGCTTTCATCCATTATTGGTTTGTACGTTAGCTATTATCTCAACATCGTTTCCGGTTCCGCCATCGTACTGACAGCCACGACCTTTTTCCTATTAGCGTTTTTGTGGAAACGGCTACAATCATCTTTATAGGAAAAGGAGATGCACTATGGCAAAAATTGAAACCGGTATCAGCATCAACAAACCGGTTGAACAGGTCTTTGAGTTCCTCACCAATCTTGGAAACAGCAAAGCCTTAAGTGATGCCATTACAGATGTAGCCGTCGACGGGAAAGTTGCAGTCGGCACAAGATATACCATCAAGTCCAAATATGGGAATCGTGAATTCAATACCGTCAATGAAATCGTGGCGCTTGAACCCAATAAGACCTTTGCCATCAAGACCATCGCCGCGCCGCCCGCATCAGATGTGACCAGCACTTACACACTTGAACAGGAGGGCGCTGGAACCAGGTTAAACATTTCGATGGATACCGTCGTCATGCCCGGTACGGAAGGCATGGTCGTTCCGCAACTTAAAATGGGCATGGATATGGGACTTGCCGCCGTCAAAAAAGTGCTCGGCGGATAACAATCACTACGCCCTCCCGCTGTTTTGCGGGAGGGTTTTCGTTTACAATATCGTTCATGTTCCGACATTCATCCTCCTTTCTCCGCATCGCGCTGTACGCATTACTTGTAGTTTCTCTCGCTTCCTGTTCGACCTCAACCGCACTTCCCACCTCGACAAATCCTGCTTCAACTCAAACGGCTGTCCTGCTGACATCCACGCCCGCGCCAATTGCCACCGCGACGCTCGTTCCCGCGTCGCCACGCGCGCAATATCAAATGAATGTTGTGCTCGATTACGCCGCGAAAGCTGTCAGCGTGGGTGAAACAATCATTTACCCGAATCACACCGGACAGCCTCTCAACGATCTTCTGCTGGCGGTTGAACCAAATCTCTGGCAAAACTGCTTTGCGCTAAAAGGTCTCGTTGTTAACGGTGTGCCAATTATTAATTACACACTCGATGGACAAAAACTCTCGTTTGACTTGACTTCGCCTCTTGCTCCTGAATCTGTCGCGAAGATTCAAATCCAATATAGCCTTGTCCTCCCTCTGCTTCAACAGGCGCATGGTGTCCGACCACAGATTTTTGGATACAGTCAGTTACAGATGAACCTGACAGACTGGTATCCCTTCGTTGTTCCGTTCATCAACAATAATTGGGTTTTACATCAACCAGGGTATTACGGCGAGCATCTGGTCTATGAAGCGTCAGATTTCGTGGTTAATGTAAAGTCTGCTGACCCGACAGTGAGTCCGATTATTGCATCCAGCGGTGCCCCAAGTCAAAACGGAGACTGGATAAGTTATACGCTCACTGCGGGACGCACGTTCGTTCTTTCTGCCAGCACGGATTACAAAGTAGCTAGTGTTCAGGAAGGTGATATTATTGTATCTAGTTACTATTTCCCACTTAACGATATTCCCGGCAAGGCCACATTGATGGCTTCTGCTCAGGCCCTGCAGGTATATTCCCAACGTTTTGGTACACCCTATCCACACAAAACGCTTTCCATAGTAATGGGAGACTTCAATGATGGTATGGAATTCTCCGGCTTATTTTTTATGTCACGTGGCGCTTACAACCTCTACGATGGAACTGTACAGAATCTACTGACAACGGTTTCCGTCCACGAAACTGCGCATCAATGGTGGTTTGAGCAGGTGGCTGACGATCAGGCTCTGCAGCCATGGCTTGATGAAGCCTTTGCCGCATATAGCGAGCACATTTTTTATGAAACGGCTTATCCAAACTCAGTTTCCTGGTGGTGGTCTTATTGGTATCCACGTGTGGGTGGCACGGAATCTTTGCCGTGGGTGGATATCAGCATTTACGATGCTGGAGGATTTATCCCGTATACAAATACTGTTTATTTGCACGGCGCGCATTTCCTCGACGACCTACGGGCGCGCATTGGCGATCAAGTTTTCTTTACCTTCCTTCATGATTATCTTGTGGAAGAGAATGGCAAGATCGCAACCTCTGCAGATTTCTTCCGCATTTTGCGACTCCACACACAGGTTGATTTTTCTGATTTGATCAAACAATACTTCCAGAACTCCTACTAATGACTAGAAAAATTTGGCTGTTTTGTTTACTCCTGGTTTGGACGATTTCCTCGTGTGCACCTTTTCATCCTGCACCTGTTTCTTCGCTTCCCAATCCGGACTTTGTGCTGGTCACCGCCAATCCCAATGCTTCGCCAACGCCGACGCCTTTTCAGCCCGCGCCTGCCACTGATACGTTGATTCCATCAGCAACCTTTCCGCCGACAGATACACCCGTTTCGACGGATACACCGACCGCGACTCCACTCCCGACCAATACATTTACCCCTCCACCGACTATCCCCCCCGCCACACCTGCCCCCGCCAATGTGCGGACTCAATATACGTTCTCCGTTACGCTCGATTATGCCGGTCACAGCGCTGGCGTGGATGAGACCATTGTTTATTCAAACACAACCGGCCAGAGTCTTTCGAATGTCATTTTGGCGGTTGAACCAAACCTCTGGAGCAATTGTTTTAGCTTGAATGTGCTCAAGCAGGACGGCGCGGCGGTCACGAATTACAGTCTCAATGGTCAGCGCCTGACGATCAATCTCGCCCAGCCGCTTCAGCCAGGAACTATCACGACATTTACCTTGAACTACAACCTGACACTTCCGCCAAAAAGTTACGAAGGCACGTTCGGCTATCTCGGTTATCAAATCAATCTTACAGATTGGTATCCATTCATCGTGCCATATATCGGCGGATGGGTGCTTCATGACCCGTGGGCGTTTGGCGAGCATCTTGTCTACGATGCAGCGGATTACGATGTAAATGTCAAAGTCAATGATCCGAATGTAATCGTCGCCGCCAGCGGATTGGCCGAAACCAACGGCGACTGGACGCGTTATCGTTTGTCCGCGGCACGCACGTTCGTGCTGTCAGCCAGCACGGCGTTCAAGGTCGCCGAATCCGCTGTCGGGACGGCTGTGATCCGCTCTTATTATTTTGCAGGCGATGAAAACGCAGGCAAGGCTGTCTTGTGGATGGCAGTCCAGTCCATTGGTTTGTATGGCGCGAAATTTGCGCCTTATCCATATCCAAGTCTGAGTGTGGTTGAGACTGAAGTGCCGGATGGTCAGGAGTATGATGGCCTTGTTTTCCTGGCTGAAAATTTTTATTCCGAATATAACGGCTCAGCCAAGAGCGATCTGATAGATATTGGGACGCATGAGATCGCGCATCAATGGTGGTTCGGACTGGTCGGCAGTGACCAGGCGGCTGAGCCGTGGCTCGATGAAGCAATGGCAACCTATAGCGAGAAAATTTTTTACGAGTACAACTATCCAACGTATGGCAATTGGTGGTGGGGGTTCCGCGTCAATTATTTTTCTCCATTTGGCTATGTGGACACAAGCATCTATAATGCTTCTACTTTCCGTTTGTATGTCAACGCCGTTTATTTGAACGGTGCAAATTTCCTGAGCGAACTGCGGACGCGCGTGGGCGACGATGTCTTCTTCGCCTTTCTAAAAGATTATGCCGCGCGCTTTTCTCACCGTCACGCCACCGCCGCCGATTTCTTCGCGGTTATGCGTGAACACGCGAATACCGATTTTTCGGATATTGTGCGGAGATATTTTCAGGGTCAACATTAGGTTTTCGTGTCAAACAAACTGCAGTTTTGGGTAAGGACAAAATATGAATAGAATGCCACGAGCATCTTCTGTGATCTTTTTTTGTCTCTCTGCTATATTGATTCTTAATGGGTGTAATTCCTTGGCTTTATCCCCGGAACCTACGAGTACTGCCTCAGCACTGCCTAAAATGCAGGGAGATACTGTTGTCTCTCTTACTTTTGACGATGGGAACGCCGATAATTTTTCGATTGAGCCTCTCCTCAAAGCAAATGGATTGCACGCCACTTTTTATATCACAAGCGGACGAGTGGGGTCCACGGGTTTTATGACCTGGGAGCAGTTGCAAATACTGCAAAAAGATGGAAATGAAATCGGCGGCCACACTTTGAATCACATCAAGGTCCAAGGGTTGGAGACTGAAAGTTTGAGACACCAGGTTTGTGATGATCGCAGGAATTTGTTGGATCATGGTCTAAGTGCAGTTTCTTTTGCCTATCCTTTTGGAAATTATGATGAAAATGCAAAGCGAATGGTGAAAGAATGTGGATATACCAATGCGCGCGCGGTTCGCGGGGATCCTGCAATGATTCCTCCCGTTGACCCTTATGTTTTGTCTGGTTTTCCCTACATTGTTAATGACACTGATTTCGGTAAATTGGAGCGTTATGTTAAGGAGGTTCGAAGAGATGGCGGAGGCTGGGTCATTTTGATTTTTCACCACGTGTGCGACTCGTGTGACTATTTTTCGGTCAAGCCGGATGTTATGAACGGCTTTATACTGTGGCTGACACAACAACAAAACCGGGGAAATGTCAAAGTCATGACGATCGGAGAAGTAATATCAGCAACCTTT
>JAJYOH010000339.1 GCA_021796315.1 Chloroflexota bacterium | reverse complement strand
AACCTGCGGCGGGGGAACGCAGTACCGTGTAAACGCCTGCGGGACTTCGTACCAAACCCGGGCCTGCAACACCCAGGCCTGCTACTTCTCCTGGTGGCAGGTAAAGGATAGCGATATTATGGCCAACGGAGATTTAGTCAGCAAAGTTTCCGCCGGCAGCTACTTCGGGCTGGCGGGCGGGGGCGGATATCCGGGGGTTCCTGCCTACGGCGGGGGAACAAATTTAACTCCTTCAAATGTTTCAGTAACCGCTCAAATGGCAAATACCACTGCGGTTGGCGCTAAAGTTTACAGCTACTCCTACTTTGCCAACTTAATTCCGGCAACTACGGTAATTAATACTGTACCCGCTAATACTTTTGACCAATCGGCAGTCAACTCGGGGACTATCGATCCTGAAACGGGATATTATTGGTATAAATATGACGGCTTGCTTCATTCCAACCTGGCATTAACAACCTCTGCGTTAAACATGGGATCAAGAAAAGTAATACTGATGGTAGACAATGCAGGCATGGATATTGCCGGAAACATTAACTTAACTAAGGGGCAGGGATTTTTAATGGCGATTGTCAAAGGAAACATAGTTGTTGACCCGGGGGTTGGGGGAGGCAACATGCAAACGGACCTTGGAGGAGCCGCCCGTTCTTGGCGGCAAAATCTCCTATTGTTTCAAGATTGCCCGCATCACAAACTTATTGACTCCACCAAACCGATACTTGTATTCCTCGTCCCCGCGCATGAAATCGAATTCGTAGCGGCCATGCTCGCAGGCCCACTGGATCTGGTGTCCGAGTAAAACCCAGCCGGGGGAAAGTTCCATAAAGTCGCGGTTGACGCCGGAGTTGTAGCCCCATAATTTATTTTTGTAATCGAAGTTGACCGCCGCGGCGGCCTTGATTCCATCCACTTCCAAAAAGGCCAGCCATAAATAACCGTTTTCAAATGCGGCGCGTACGGTGGATTTGATCTGTGCGCGCATGTCAGCCCTCAAGAACAGCGCCTTATGCGGGTCTTGTGTCATCAAGTGGAAGAAACCATCCATCTCAGCGTCCAGGCTGGAGGCATCTTCGACGATATAAAAGCGCACATCCCTTTCATCTTCGGCGGCGCGGCGCAGTTTGCGTTTGATCTCGTGGCGTTGTTTCTTTTCGATGCTTGCCAGATACGCCTCGAAATCGCCGGTCAATGCAATGCGCGGCGTGGGACGATAGATTTCCTGGCGATACGTCCAACCGCGTCGTTCAGATTCAACTTTGAGGGCCGCCAGCGTGGGAGAAGAATCGGGCAGGTTGTACCAATCAAACGGCAGCCCGCTCAAAGGCGCCATCCCGAGCGGGTCGAGGGATCCGCTTGAGGCGAGGAAGTCGATCAGGCCTGCGAGAAAACGCGGCAAATCTTCGGCGCGGACGATCAGATCCAGATAGTCTGAAATCTCAATGCTTCCAACGAATAGCAGCGCGGGGCGTCCATCGTAATCCGCCTTGAAAAGCGGCGCGATGCCGATCAGTCTTCCGTCTTCAGAAGCGGAGACCAGAACCAGTTCGGCTTGTTTCCATTCGCCGCCGCCCAGCGTGCCCCACCATTGACTTAAATATTCGTGCCGCAAAAAGGGCGTATCGGTGATGCCCGCTTCGACCAGAGTGTTCCATTCGTGCGCATTGATTGTAGAGAAATCTTTTTGTAAGGTGAATTCCATGTTTATCCTATGGTTTTCTCAAGGTCGCTTGACAAATCTATGATATGTCATTGCGAGGCGGTTTTTGCCGAAGCAATCCCTGCTTTAAACGGGTACGGCTCTTAAACCAGAGATTGCTTCGTCGCACACGTGTGCCTGCGGCAAAGTGCAGGCAGAACGCTCCTCGCAATGACATTTTCTGACCTTGAGAAAGCCATGATATTTGTCCAGTACCGGATGTTGTCGCCAGGATTTTACCAGTATAATGATGCAGGATATTTTCATTTCTTACCATGCCGCTGGATTTTACTCTCACCCCCATCCATCGTATCAACGGACAGGACCAATCCTCATTGCCGGGCCTTCTGGCCGCAGTGCCGCCTCGTAAAGTTGCGCGCGGACGCGATCAGGATCGTTTGGTCGTTTATCTTTTACTGACCGGCAACGCAGTTTTCTCGACCGGCGAGTATGCGCAATTTGCCAGCCGCGCGGCTGTGACATTTTATGAAACACAAGGCACGCTGACTTCCGCGTTGCGCGCCGCGGCTGAGTCGATCAACAAACCGCTGCTTGAACGTAACAGGACCACCAGCGGGCACGGCCAATATGCGGTTGGACTGCTGGCGCTGGCTGCCATCCGCGCAGCGCAAGTGACGTTTTTAGTCAGCGGCCCGCTGCATATTTTCACATTGGGAACAAATGGCGCAGCGCATATTTTTGATACATCTTCGGGCAAGGGACTTGGCCTCAATGCCACGACCCCGTATCATTTTTCGCAAGCCGCGCTGCAACCTAACGACCGCTTATTGCTCACGGGCAAAGTTCCATCCGCTTGGGGGAACACACTGAATGACGCCAGCCCGGCTTCGCTGGAAGCCACGCGCCGCCGTCTCCTGACCCTTACAACCGAAGATGTGAATGCCGTCCTGATTCAAGCGACAGGCGGGACGGGCGCGTTGACCGTGTTACGACCGACCAGTGAAGCGCACGCGGCGGAAACTCGAACTCCTGCGCCTCCACAAGTCGACGTGAGCCTGCCGCGCCTGCAAGAA
Organism: Chloroflexota bacterium; assembly: GCA_021796315.1. The sequence continues at coordinate 3,989 of JAJYOH010000339.1, read as the reverse complement.
GCCGGGTCCACACCCCAACCTGACCAACCCATTTCTGCGCGCCAGGCGCACCTCCTCCAACCGTCTGCGTACGGCATTCCGCCTCAGCCCGAAGAACCCGCCGCGCAGACAAATATTCTGAACGCGCTGCCGCGCGCCCGGCAGGTTGATCCGCCGCTGATCGAAGAAGAGCCGCTTGAACCGGCCATCAAACCGTCCGCGCCGCGCCAACCCTCCGAGCGGACGCGTCAGACGGCGAAGGCTGTCGTGAACGGGATGCAGGTCTGGCGTCAAGGAATGCAGCGTTTGAACGCAGACATGCAAAAGTTCCTGCCGCGCTTGCTGCCCAGCTCGGAAGAATCCGCGCCGGCCGCGATGCATCCGAGCGTGATGATCCTGATCGCATCGCTTGTTCCGCTGGTTGTAGTCATCATGGCGACCGTCATGTATTTCCATTATGGACAAAGCGTTGAATATGAAGAATATCTTGTGCAGGCCAACAATGAGCGCGCCCAGGCCGCCAGCCTGACCGACCCATCTGCGCAACGCGAAGCCTGGCAGCGGGAACTTTTTTACCTGGACAAGGCAGATGAAAACAATGGGGCGACCGACGCAACGCGCCAGCTCCGACAGGAAGCGCAAAGCAACCTCGACAAACTGGAAGGCATGACACGCCTGCAATTCCAGCCGGTGTTGAACAGCGGTGTGGGCGCGCAGATCAGCCGCCTGGCTGCCAATGAAAATGATCTATATTTGTTGGACGCTCAACGCGGCGGCGTTCTGCACATCGCGCTCACAAGCGGCGGATTTCAGCAGGACAACGCCTTCAATTGCCAGCCCGGTTCTTATGCCAGTTATACCGTCGCTCCACTGGTGGACATTATCGCCATGCCGGCTGCGAATGCAATGAACGCGTCTGTCATCGGCGTGGATGCAGGCGGCAACCTGTTATATTGTGCGCCAAGCCAGGTGGCGCAGGCCATTCCGCTCCCGCCACCCGATACCAACTGGGGACGTGTCACAGCATTTACGATGGACAGCGGCAATCTCTATGTGCTCGACGCGCGCTCACGCGCCGTGTGGGTATATCAAGGCAAGGACGGCACATTTGTAGATCGCCCGTATTTCTTCTTTGGCGGTCAAATCCCTGCGCTGGAGGATGCCATTGATCTGGCCGTATCCGGGGCTGATCTGTATATCCTGCATTCCGATGGACATCTTTCGCATTGCTCTTACAGCCGCATTGACGCTGTCCCAACGCGCTGCGATGATCCCGCCAACATGGTAAATCCCTTCCCAGCCTATGGGAATGTCAATGTATTTACACAAGCTCACTTCACCCAGATGATGTTTACGCCTGCACCAGATTCCGCTTTACTTTTGCTGGACACGGATGGACAAAGCATCTTCCGCTTGATACCGCGTTCCCTGGAATTACAGAGTCAAATTCGACCTTTAGCCGGGCGCGACAACCCGTTACCTCCCGGCCCTGTCGGCGCGATGACGGTCAGCCCGAATCATATTTTGTATATGGGCATACAGGACAAAGTGTACTTCGCTGTAGATTCACCCTAGGTCATTCGTGGAGAAGCGTCATGACATATTTGAATAATTAATATTTTTTAAGTGCGTTTAATTGACTCGCAAATTGACCTGTGGTATTATCCCGACACAATTAAATAACCTAGATCGGCACTCTTATCCAGAGAGGCGGAGGGAACGGCCCTGCGATGCCTCGACAACCTGACAGTGTGCAGTGGACAATGATCGTTATCAACAATAAAAATGTCCGCATTTATTGAACACTGAGAAGGTGCCAATTCCGACAGAAAGATGTTCTGGAAGATGAGAGGGCAGCCCATGCTTATCGCGTAAATTGCCCTTTCGAGACCGAACGGGCAATTTCATTTTCAGAAAGGAAAAAATAATGAGCACTACTTTTATGACATCACCAAAATTAATGTTCACATCTGAATCTGTGACAGAGGGCCATCCGGATAAAATGTGCGATCAAATCTCGGACGCAGTGCTGGATGCCTGCCTCGAACAGGACCCTATGTCGCGCGTGGCTTGCGAAACAGCCACCAAGACCGGTTTCGTGACGCTGCTCGGCGAGATCACCACACACGCTTATGTCAACTTTGACGAACTCGTGCGCCGCGTCGTTAAAGAGATAGGCTATGACAGCAGCGATAAAGGCTTTGATGGCAACACCTGCGGTGTGCTCTCGGCAATTGCCAGCCAAAGTCCCGATATTGCCATGGGCGTGGACCATGCCATGGAAGACAAAAGCGGCGAGATGACGGATGCCGATATTGAACACGTCGGCGCGGGCGACCAGGGCATGATGTTCGGTTACGCCTGTAATGAGACTCCCACCCTGATGCCGATGCCAATTTTCATGGCGCATAAACTGTCCCGTCAGCTCTCAGAGATGCGTAAGAACGGCACGATGCCGTGGCTGCGCCCGGATGGCAAAAGCCAGGTTACGGTCGAGTATTCGCTCGGCAAACCGAAACGCATCGATACGGTGCTGATCTCCACTCAGCACGCCCCGGATATTTCACATGCCGAAATTACAGAACAGGTGATGGAAAATATTATCAATCCAACCCTGCCAAAAGACATGGTTGACCGCGATTTGAAAATCTTCGTCAATCCCACCGGCCGTTTCGTCATCGGCGGGCCCATGGGCGACGCGGGCGTGACCGGCCGCAAGATCATCGTGGATACCTACGGCGGTATGGGACGTCATGGCGGCGGCGCGTTCAGCGGCAAGGACCCCACAAAGGTGGATCGCTCTGCCGCCTACGCTGCGCGTTACGCCGCAAAGAATGTGGTTGCGGCCGGGCTTGCTGACCGAGTCGAGATTCAGGTGGCGTACGCTATCGGTGTGGCCCACCCGCTTTCGGTCAACGTCGAGACATTCGGCACCGGCAAAATTGCGGACGAAAAAATCGCCGCGCTGGTCAGCGAATACTTCGATCTGCGCCCGGGCGCCATCATTCGCGACCTGGATCTGCGCCGCCCGATCTATCGCAAGACGGCCGCCTACGGACACTTTGGCCGCGATGACATCGAATTCCCCTGGGAAAAGACAGACAAGGCCGCCGCTTTGAAAAAGGCCGCGGGGCTTTAATTAGCAATAAGTCGAATCAAAAAGCGCCGCTGAAAACATCAACGGCGCTTTTGATTCAAGATCAATGGTTATGTTTCGGCTGCTTGTCAGTTTCCAAATGATAGTGGACGAGATTGCAGCGATGCAATAGATCATGGTCATATAAAATCTCGGATGGCTGGCCTGAAGCAACGATGCGATGTTCTTCGTCAAAAACGTGTATTTTTGTGGCGATCTTTTCAGCGATATCCAAATCGTGTGTGGCGGTAATGACCGTCTTCCCAATTCTTCGTTGCTGGAGGATAAATTCTGTGAGCCACGACTGACTGCGCGGATCCAGGCCGGTGGTGGGTTCGTCCAGCAACCAGACATCGGGATCGAGCGTCAGGATGGAGGCAAGCGCCACACGCCGCTTCTCACCGCCGGACAAACGGTGCGGCGCGCGGTCGCGCAGTTTCTCGATGCGGAGAGTGTCCAGTGCGGAGTCCACACGTTGGGAGACCTCAGCCCGCGAAAGTCCGAGCTGAAGCGGGGCGAAGGCAATTTCATCCAAAACAGAGGGAGAAAAAAGTTGAACGTCTGAATCCTGAAAGACCAGGCCGACCCGTCGACGGAAGGCAAAATTGTATTCATCATCGCGCAGTGCATCTTCGGTCAAAGGACTTCCAAAAGCGCAAATGGCTCCCTGAGTTGGGAAATAAAGACCATCCAGCAATTTTAGCAGTGTGCTCTTGCCACTCCCATTTGCGCCAAGAATCACCACACATTCACCAGTCTGGACCGTTAAATTAATATTTTCTAGTGCGGGTTGTATACCATCATAAGCAAAAGAAACTTGTTTGAGGTCAAAAACAATTTCAGGTTCCAAAATACTATCCTTTATAACTAACGG
>JAJYOH010000338.1 GCA_021796315.1 Chloroflexota bacterium | reverse complement strand
AATGGCAAACGTGACCTTTTATCGATGGTTACCCAGGAAGGTTCGTTAATAACAATACCCTTGCCGCGTACATGCACGAGGGTGTTCGCAGTGCCCAAATCAATTGCGATGTCTAAAGAAAACAGGCCTAACAGCCAGTTAATGGGGTTGAAGGCCAAAGGGAGGCTCCTCTATAAGAATCTTTGCAAACCAGCCGCTTGCAGAAGCGATTATATCATAAGGACTAATATGCACTTTGTGCAACCTTGAATGGCTAAATGGGTTAGAATCTTTAAACTTATATTCAATTGGTCCGGGAGGGATCATGGCAAAAATTGCTTTCGTTACAGATAGTACTGCTTACATACCAGCCGAACTTGTCAAGAAACACAACATCACCGTTGCGCCTCAGGTTTTGATCTGGGGAGATCAGACTTATCAAGATGGCGTGGATATTCAGCCGGATGAATTTTATACACGGTTAAAAACGTCCAAAGTCATGCCGACCACTTCGCAGGTCTCGATCATTACAATGCAAAATATTTTTCATAGCCTTGTGGAAGAAGGCTTCGATGTTATCGGGGTCTTCGTATCAGGGAAACTTTCCGGCACGCTGCAGTCCGCCATGCAGGGCCGGGAGGCCCTGGGATCTGCCGCCGGAAAAATCACCATCATAGACAGCAATTCCATAGCCATGGCTATGGGTTTTCAAATCCTGAATGCCGCACGCGCTGCAGAAGATGGAGCCAGTGTCGCTGATTGCAAAGCGTTGGTGGAAAAAGCCCGGGATCACACCGGAGTCTATTTCGCGGTGGACACGCTCGAATTCCTGCACCGCGGCGGACGTATCGGCGGCGGACAACGCTTTATCGGATCCGCCCTCAACCTCAAGCCCATTTTGGCCGTCAAAGATGGACGCGTCGAAGCCGAAGATCGAGTCCGCACCAAGAGTAAGGCCCTGGATCGTGTGCTCGAACTGGTTGCGGCGCAAGTCAAAGGGAAATCCAATATTCACATTGCCAGCTTGCACGCCAATGCTAAGGCGGAGGCGCTCGATCTGCTTGCGAGGGCCGGCAGGGAATTGAATGCAGTTGAAAGCATTCTTTCGTCTGTTAGTCCGGTGGTTGGCACACATGCCGGGCCGGGAACGGTTGGCCTGGCCTTCATGGCCGGCATGTAATAAATTTCCTCTCCCGAACGGGAGAGGAAATTTTTATACGTGTATAATTCAAGCATGAAACATCCAGACCCACTGGTCATCGGGATTGCGGGTGGTTCCGGTTCAGGCAAGACCACCGTAGCGCAGGAAATTCTCAATCGTGTTGGCCCGGATCGAATTGCTTTTTTGCAGCACGACTCATATTATAAGGATTTAAGCAGATTGCCTCCGGCTCAACATGCTGATATTAATTTCGATCATCCCAACTCACTCGAAACAGAACTGCTGATTCAACACATCGTTTCACTGCGCGACGGCAAGCCGATTGAGGTCCCGATCTACGATTTTTCGACTGATAGACGCACCGATAAAACTTTTACGATTTCGCCACATCGCGTAATTTTGGTTGAAGGAATCTTGATCTTTACAGAGGCCGCCCTGCGTGAACTCTTCGACATAAAGATTTTCGTGGATACTGATTCTGACCTGCGCTTTATTCGCCGTTTGCAACGCGACATCACCGAACGTGGACGCGCAACCGAATCGGTCATTGAGCAATACCTGACCACTGTCCGCCCGATGCACTTGGAATTTGTCGAACCGTCCAAACGCTATGCTGATGTCATCATCCCCCAGGGCGGATTCAATGCCGCCGCATTGGATATGGTTGTAGCGCGGATTGATGCGTTGTTAAAATAATTTTATATACACGTAAGGAGAGAACATGGCAAAACAATGGAATACCCCACCCGCAATGATTATTGATCCGAAGAAAAAATACAAGGCTCACATGGAAACCGAGAAAGGGACAATGGTCATCGAACTCTTCGCTGACAAAGCTCCAAAGACCGTGAACAACTTTGTTTTTCTTTCACGCGAAGGTTTTTATGATGGCATCATCTTTCATCGCGTGATCGCAGACTTTATGGTACAGGGCGGCGACCCAACCGGAAAAGGTTCCGGCGGCCCCGGCTACAAATTTGGAGACGAATTCCATCCGGGTCTGAAACACGATAAAGGCGGTATGCTCTCGATGGCAAATGCCGGCCCCGGCACAAACGGTTCACAATTTTTCATTACTCACGTTGCCACGCCGTGGCTTGACAACAAGCACAGCATTTTCGGACGGGTTGTCGAAGGCATGGACGTACTCATGTCCATCCCGCCGCGCGACCCAATGCGACCTGAATATCCGGGCGTGAAGATCCTGCATGTCACAATCGAAGAAGAATAAGCGATCAGGTGGAGAAGAAACAATGGATTCTCAGAAGGGTTTGGATGCTGAAAAATTCGAACGTTCAACTCTTTTGACGAATATTTTGCGTGTCCTTGCTTTACTGGTGGTTATCGGCATCACAATTTATATCTACAGCATTCGCGACCACGTCAAGGATTTTGCCGCGTACGGTTATCCCGGTATATTCCTGATAACACTGTTGGCAAACGCGACTGTCTTTCTTCCCGCACCGGGTGTGGCGGTTGTCTTTGCGATGGGCAGCATCTTTAATCCGCTTGGAATTGCTCTCGCGGCCGGAACTGGCGGCGCTTTGGGTGAACTCACCGGCTATCTCGCCGGGTTTAGCGGACAAGCTGTCGTTGAGAAAACGGATTTATTTAACCGCATCCAGCCCTGGGTCAAGAAATATGGCGGCTGGGCTATTCTTGTGTTCTCCGCGATTCCTAATCCATTCTTTGATGTGGCCGGGGTGGTCGCTGGTATCTCTAAAATGCCGTTCTGGAAATTTCTGATCTTTTGCTGGATCGGACAAATTATCAAGATGGCGATGTTTGCTTATGCTGGTGCATATTCGATCAATTGGCTCACTAATTTATTTATGAAATAGGAGAATATCATGGCCGATTATAAAAAGGTTGACGCTTATCTTGAAAAGAATCTTAACAGGAGCATTGCCGAGTTATCTAAATTGGTCGCACAGCCCAGCGTTGGCGCGCAGAATTTAGGGATGAAGGAATGCGCGGCGTTGGTTGGCGGGATGCTCAAAGCACGCGGCTTCAAAGTTGAGATCATGGACACCGAGGGCGCGCCGGTTGTCTTTGCTGAACGCAAAGGCAAATCGGATAAGACTCTGTTGATCTATAACCATTACGATGTTCAGCCGCCTGAGCCGTTGGAATTATGGGAAACGCCTCCGTTCGAGCCGAGCCTGCGCGATGGAAAACTTTATGGCCGCGGCGTGAGCGACGACAAAGGCCACATCACATCGCGTCTCTTCGCCATTGATGCGTTGCTTGATGCGCAGGGCGAGCTTCCGTGCGCCATCAAATTTATTATTGAGGGCGAAGAAGAGACCAGCAGTGTCCATCTTTACGATTACATTTTGAAAAACAAGGATCGCTTGAAAGCCGATGCCTGCATGTGGGAATTCGGCGGTGTGAACTCTCACGAAACGCCGATGCAATACCTCGGCCTGCGCGGTATTTGTTATGTCGAGTTAAGCGTTGAGACGGCCAGTATAGATGTTCATTCTGGTTTAGGCGGTTCGATCTTTCCCAACGCGGCGTGGAGATTGGTCTGGGCATTGAACACGCTGAAAGGGGAGGACGAGCGGATCTCGATTCCCGGCTTCTATGATGGAATCCAGCCGCTGTCGGCACGTGATCGGGAACTTATGTCCGCGTTGCCTGATGTGGCCGATGAATACAAGTCCATGTATGGTGTCAGGAAGTTTATCAAAGGACTGACCGGCGGCGTGGATTTACGAATCGAAGAAGTCTTCACTCCCACCTGCACAATTTGCGGATTGACTTCCGGTTATCAAGGTCCCGGTTCAAAGACAGTTTTGCCCGCCCGCGCCTCTGCTAAAGTTGACTTCCGCCTTGTGGTCGGACAAGACCCGAAAGATATTCGCAAAAAACTGCGCGCACATTTGGACGCGCAAGGGTTCAGCGATGTGCAGATCACTGATCTCGGTGGCGATGCGGCCGCCCGCACCGACCCGGATGATCCGTTCATTCAATTGGTTGCCAGCACAGCGGAAGAAGTCTATGAGATGCCTATGCAACTGGTGCCAATGATAGGCGGATCGGGACCAAGTCATCCGTTCGTGCATGACCTGGGCCTGCCCGTCGCGACCGGAGGCATCGGCCACCCGGATACGCGTGCTCACGCCCCCAACGAAAATGTTCGAATTGATTTGTATCTGAAGCACGCTCGTCACATGGCGCGTATCATCAACGAATTTGCAAAATAATAATTGTGCGGCAAAATAAATAAATTGCCCAAGCGATCAGCTTGGGCAATTTATTGCCTGTTGAATAAATTGTTATTTTTGAGACTTCTCGATCTTGGTCCATGAATCTCTTAATCCAACCGTCAGATTGAAGAAAGGCTTATCAGGTGTGGTGTCGGGGTCGGCGCAGAAATATCCCTGGCGTTCGAATTGGAAACGGTCACCCGCTTTCGGGGCGGAGAGATGCGGTTCCACATATCCGGTAAGAACGGTCAGCGAGTTCGGATTGATACATCCCAGGAATCCTTCTTCACCTTCCTCGGGATCTTCCTTGGTGAAAAGACGATCATACATGCGGATCTCGGCTGGCTTGGCGTGCGCGGCGGAAACCCAATGGATGGTGGATTTGACTTTGCGTCCATCGGGCGCGTCGCCGCCTTGCGTGGCCGGATCATACGTGGCATGGACTTCTACGATCCCGCCGTTCGCATCTTTGACAACGTGCGTGCACTTGATGAAATATGCATAACGCAAGCGGACCTCGTTGCCGGGGTAGAGACGATAATATTTGGGCGGCGGCGTTTCGCGGAAATCATCCTGCTCGATGTAAAGGATTTTGGAGAACGGGATTTTGCGCGTACCAGCGTTCGGGTCTTCAGGGTTATTGACCGCATCCATCTCCTCAGTTTGATTTTCTGGATAATTATCGATCACAACTTTGAGTGGATGCAGCACAGCCATGCGGCGCAGCGCGTGTTTATTTAAATCTTCGCGCACGCAAGACTCGAGCAACGCTACATCGCTGACGCTATAATTTTTTGCCACGCCAACGCGCGTGATGAAATCGAGAATCGCTTCGGCGGTGTAGCCGCGTCGGCGCATGGCTCGCAAGGTGGGCATGCGCGGATCATCCCAACCGCTGACATGTTTCTCTTCCACCAGGTGGCGAAGTTTGCGCTTGCTCATGACTGTGTAAGTCATATTCAAACGCGCGAATTCGATTTGTCGCGGCTTCCACACGCCGAGTTGTTCAGGGAACCATTCATAAAGCGGGCGATGGTTTTCGTATTCGAGTGAGCACAGTGAATGGGTGATACCTTCCATCGAATCGTTCTGTCCGTGCGCCCAATCGTACATCGGATAGATTTTCCATTTTCTTCCTGTACGATGATGGGCTGGTTCGTGGATGATGCGATACATGGCCGGGTCGCGCATGTTGATGTTCGGATGCGCCATGTCGATCTTGGCACGCAGGATGCGTGATCCATCGGGAAATTCACCGTTCTTCATGCGTTCGAGCAGATCCAAATTTTCTTCCACCGAACGATCGCGGAACGGAGAATTTTTTCCAGGCTCAGTGAGTGTGCCGCGATTGGCGCTGACTTCATCCGGCGATTGATCGTCCACATAGGCTTTGCCCATCTTGATAAGTTTCACTGCCCATGAATAAAGCTCATCAAAATAGTCCGATGCGTACGTTACCTTCACCCATTCGATGCCCAGCCAGCGCGCATCGTCTTCGATGGCATCCACGTACTCCGTCTCTTCCTTGGCCGGGTTGGTGTCATCGAAACGCAAAATCAACTCGCCGCCATTTTCCTTCGCGATTAGATAATCAATCATGAAAGCTTTGACGTGACCGATGTGCAAATAACCGTTCGGCTCAGGCGGCAGGCGCGTGCGGACGTGGTCGAAGCGTCCGCTCTTCAAATCTTCTGCGACAGCCTCGCGAATGAAATCGGTGGGTTTGTTTTCTTCGGGACTCATGATGAATGTACCTTTGTGTTTTGTGATGCGGATGTAAAGCCGCTTCTTTTTCGGGACCGTAAACCGGATTCCGCTTCGGGAACTTTTCCGCGCCGGATGGAGTTTTTCGTTTGCCGTGCCAATTATAACTGCTTTATAATTTGGTCACGTAAAAGGAGCTATTCAATGACCGATACCAACGAATCCAAAACGGACTTTGCCGGGACATATTTTGAACGCGACGCTGTTTTACGTCTGGCGAATGTGTCGCGCATCCTATCGTGGGTGGTTCTCTCAATTTATATCCTGACTACATTGCTTTCATTATTTCAGTTTTTGCCACAGTTTTTCAGCGGCGCGTTCTACGACAAGGGCATGTCGTTTGTGAATGTGCTAAATCTTTTCTCCCCTTATCTCACCCAACCTTTGCCCGGAATAATCTATTTTATTGTCTTGCAGGCGGTCTCTTCCGGCCTGTTGATCTTTCTCGACATGGAAGATAACATGCGCCGGGCCGCGCGCAAGCAGTTCGCTTGCGTTATTTAACAGGGCGTGCTAAAATATCGCCCGCTGGAATAGTGGGGGCTCGTCTAATGGCAGGACGACTGTCTCTGGAACAGTTAGTAGTGGTTCGAATCCATTGCCCCCA
>JAJYOH010000337.1 GCA_021796315.1 Chloroflexota bacterium | reverse complement strand
TTGATACTTAAGATAATAGGCATGTTCCCAAACATCGAGTCCAAAAATCGGAGTTGTGCCATCAGAAAATGGGTTGTCCTGATTGGCGCTGGAAACAACCGCCAACCCACCGCCTTTCTGAACCAGCCAGGCCCAACCAGACCCGAAGCGGCCATTGGCGGCCTTTTCGAATTCCGCCTTGAAGTTATCGAACGAAGTGAAGGCTGAGTCAATTGCCTTGGCAAGTTCGCCCTTCGGAGCGCCGCCCGACTTGGGAGCCATGATCTCCCAGAACATCGAATGATTCCATGTGCCGCCGCCGTGATTGCGGACAGCCGTGCGAATATCTTCCGGAACCGCGTTTAAATCACGCAAAAGTGCTTCAAGCGATTTGCTCGCGAGCTCAGGATGTTTCTCTATTGCGGCGTTCAAGTTAGTGACGTAAGCATTATGATGTTTATCATGATGGATGGTCATTGTCTGCGCATCAATATAGGGTTCCAGCGCGTCGACCGCATATGGAAGTTTTGGAAGTTCAAAAGCCATTTTTTCTCTCCTTGAATTGACTACAAATTAGGCAGTTTTTATGATAATTTTCATATAAATTGTATTACTTCACAAGATGACTGTCAAGCTGATAAGGTAAATATTAACGATTTACTTATAAAGTATACTTGCCGCACCTTTCCGGACCCATGAGCGGCCTGCCATGAATCAACCTCGCACACGCCTCATCCTTCCTCTCGCCCTGCTCTTCGCAATTCTCGCCGTTTCGACGGCGTCCATCTTCATCAAGTTTGCACAGACTGATGCGCCATCGTTGGTCATTGCCGCGCTGCGATTGACAATTGCGAGTCTTGTACTGGCTCCGCTCGCATTGACGCGTCACCGCGCTGAATTGCGCGGCCTCACGCGCAACGACCTGACGCTTGGCCTGCTATCGGGGTTATTCCTTTCCATCCATTTCGCAACGTGGATCACATCTCTCGAATACACAACCATCGCAAGCTCGGTTGTATTAGTGAGTACAGGGCCGCTTTGGGTGGCGCTTCTAGCTCCTTTATTTTTACGGGAACCGCTCACCCGTCCGGTTTTGATCGGAATGGCGTTGGCGCTAATCGGCGGAGTCGTCATTGGCATGTCAGATTCCTGCACATGGAATAACGGCCTGTCCTGTCCGTCACTTAATCAAGTTTTACATGGGCGCGCTTTATTTGGAAACTTCCTGGCGCTAATTGGCGCACTGATGGTGGCAGGCTATTTGATAATCGGCAGGAAATTGCGAATAAAAATATCTCTCGTGCCTTATGTTTTTCTAGTCTACTCAACAGCAGCAATCTGTCTTCTTGCATTTATGGTTATCGCAGGCCAATCACCTTTTGGATATTCGCCGATGACTTATCTGTGGATATTATTGCTGGCCTTGATCCCGCAGTTGATCGGACATTCCACATACAACTGGGCATTGGCGCATTTACCTGCCGCATTCGTTGCGATCGCAACACTCGGAGAACCAATCGGTTCGGCAATTCTGGCATATTTTATTTTGCAGGAAACACCAACTGCCGCAGTACTGACAGGCGGAGTATTGATCCTGATCGGAATCTATCTCGCTTCAAGGAATACAAAATAATATGGTCAAACTTCCCTCTCACATTTTTCTCGACAACCTCGCCATTCCATACGAGCGCCATAGTTTTTCGCCCGAAACAGAAAAAGGCGCGGCTAACGTTGCACGTGTTTTGGGCTTTGCAGAACGACAGGCTGTTAAAACATTAATCTTTCAGGTTGACACCGGCGAACGGGTTTTGATCATGCTCGGTGGCGATCAGAATGCGGTCTCCGGCAATCTCAAGAAAGCCATCGGTTCGCGCAACATTCAGATGGCCGCGCCCGAAGTGGTCAAGGAAGCGACCGGATATATCATCGGCTCCATTCCGCCCTTCTGCTGGCAGCCTAATGGATTCCGATCTTTTCTGGAAGCATCGCTGATCGATGAGCCAATTCTTGGCGTCGGCGCAGGGCAATGGGGCGAGGAAATTTTTATCACGCCTGAAAATTTAATTCAAGCCAGCAAAGCTATCGTGGTCAATTTGACAGATAGAGACAAAGCGGTATTTAACGAATAATGCGAATGATATAATTTGCCCACTTATGGAAAACCTGCTCGGACGCCAAACAGCCTACACCGTTCACATTCCCGTTTATGAGGGGCCGCTTGATTTATTGCTCAGCCTGATCGAACGCGCCGAGCTGGATATAACTTCCGTCTCGCTGGCAATGGTCACTGACCAGTACCTGGCCTATATCCATGGCCTGGAACAAATGCGCGCAGACGAGATCTCAGCTTTTCTCGTGATCGCGGCCAAGCTGTTGCAAATAAAATCCGAAGCGCTCCTGCCGCGCCCACCGGTGCGTGAGCCGGGTGAAGAAAATGTCGGCGACGATCTGGTTCGACAATTACGTTTATACAAACGCTTTAAGGAAATCGCGCTGTGGTTGGAGGAACGCCGGACAGCAAACCTGCGGACGCACCTGCGAGTCGCGCCGCCTCCAAAAGTGGAAGCCAGGCTCGATCTTTCGTATCTTACCCTCGACCAGTTGCTGGCCGCCGCGCAATCGGCACTGTCCAAAGGTGCGGAGAAGAAGCCGCTCACCACGATCATTGCCGCGCCGAAGATCACCATCCGCGAGAAGATCGACATGATCTCCAAGCGGCTTGGACAGAATGAACATGCCCACTTCCGCGAACTGCTCGGCGAAAAGCCGACGCGTTTGGAAATCGTAGTTACATTTTTAGCTTTGTTGGAATTAGTGAAACGTTACCGCGTCGAAGCGAAACAGGAAGGCTTGTTCAGCGATATCTCGATTGACCGGCTCGAGGAATGGAAAGAGGGCGAAGAGATCGAGTTGGAGTTTGAGTAGAAATTCATGAAAGCGGAACAATGTTCCGCTTTATTATTTGTTTTTTCGGAGAGATCCAATCCATAACGCGATCCCTGCGCCAGCACCATCGAATCCAAACACATCCACAGGGGATGGATGGCGTCCGGCCACAAACGATTGATGGAATTCATCGGTCATTGCATACAGCACAGCAAGCGACCACGCCAGCCAGATATATTTTTTGTCGAAGCGCATGCCTCGCCAATAACTTAGCGCCAGCAATCCATAGCCGAGCATATGCCCGGCCTTTTTGACCGAGAAATCAATTCCTCCAAAATTTGGCAGATCATTCCCCGGTGTGGAAGAAAACGCAAAGATCACAGCCATAACAAGAATGGCCGGCCCCCAGCTATATAAAATTTCCCTGGAATTTGACATTGCAGGATTTTACCGCAGGAAGCGGGAACAAATAAGCAAGTTATATCGTCGTCGAAAAGCTTTATAGTGCAACACAAACTTATTCAAGTCTAAGCCGAATACGATATACTTTTCCAGCCCAAAGGAGACCAGCATGAAACCACTTTATCCTACACTAATAAAAATCTGGAGGCCGCTTGCAGCATTGGCGATGATCGCCTTCGTCTCTCTCGCCTGCGGCGGAACATCCACTCCCATTGCACCCCTTTCACAAAGCGATGTTGCCACGGTCGTAGCTGCCACCATTCAAGCTCTTACAGCTCAAGCCCCCACACCTCTTCCACCCACAACCGCGCCACCAACGGCGGTCCTTTTATCAACAGCCGTACCAACTTTTCCTCTTGTTCAGCCCACACAAATATTACCCGAAGCAACTCGAATTAACTTTTTAACGGGCGCAACTACCGGCTCTGTAACTGGAACGATCCAGCCGGGCGAAACCAAAACCTACGTGCTCGAAGCGTCACAGGGACAGCCCATGATCGTAATGACAAATTCGCTTAACAACGATGTGACAATGTCCATCAAGACACAGGGCGGCACGGCAATTCTTGGCGCTGCATCAAAACTTTCAAACTGGCAGGGCACACTTCCTGCTACCGGAGATTATTACATCAGCATTTATGGCGGAACTGTCGCAGAGAACTTTACGCTTATTGTGGAAATTCCAGCCCGCATCAAATTTGCACCGGGCGCAGACTCTGCCATCGTTAGCGGAAAAACTGTCGGAGGCAACAACGTGACATACACGCTTTTCGCATCCGCAGGTCAGACCATGAAAGTGGATTTAAACGGAACCGGCGGCAACGCTGCCCTGACCATCTACGGATTCGGCGACGGTGAACCTTACGTCCGATCTGTGGCGGGCGTCACCACCTTCAACTTCAGGCTTCCCTTGACACAAGACTACATCGTCGAAGTTGTTCCCATGGCCGGACAAGTGGTCAACTACACTTTAGTAATAAATATAAAGTAGGCATTTGGCCCCGCAGAACACGCGGGGCTTTTGTTTCCATCAGATATAATTCCTTCATCATGAATAGACTCGCGAACTCGACCTCCCCTTATCTTTTGCAACATGCAAATAACCCCGTTGACTGGTACCCCTGGGGCGAGGCGGCGCTTGCAAAAGCTCGCGCGGAAAACAAACCGATCTTTTTGAGCATTGGATACGCGGCCTGTCATTGGTGCCATGTGATGGCGCACGAGTCGTTTGAAGATGTGGAAACCGCCGCATATATGAACGAACATTTTATCAACATCAAAGTGGATCGCGAAGAACGTCCCGACCTCGACAGCATTTACATGCAAGCCACCACCTCATTGACCGGTTCGGGCGGCTGGCCGATGTCAGTTTTTCTCACGCCCGACCTGCGTCCATTTTATGCGGGCACATATTTCCCGCCAGTCAAACGATTCAATATGCCATCCTTCCGTGACGTGTTGAGTGGGCTGGTCAACGCCTGGGAAAATGAGCGCGATGAAATCGAGCGCATTGGGAATCAATTGATCCAACATCTTCAACAGGATATTTCAAGATCAAATCAAGACGATCCATCCTTCAAACAGGAAGATTTAATTCAGGCCGAAAAATCCATCATCGCATCCTATGACTGGGGACATGGCGGCTGGGGCGACGCCCCCAAGTTCCCTCAACCAATGATGATCGAATTTTTATTGCGTCGTATCGACTATAGTCACTTCAGAGAACTCAACAAACTTCCTGCCGTGCACGCGCTCAAGTTAATGGCGCGCGGTGGAATGTACGACGTAGTCGGCGGCGGCTTCTCACGCTATTCCACCGACAACTTTTGGCGCATACCTCATTTCGAAAAAATGTTATACGATAACGCCCAGCTTGCGCTCGCTTATCTCCATGCCTGGCAGATCACGCGCGAGCCATTCTTCAAACGCATCGTCATCGAGACTCTCGACTTTGTAGCGCGCGAAATGACACACCCCGATGGCGGCTTTTATTCATCGCTCGATGCAGATTCGGAGCGCGAAGAGGGCAAGTTTTACATTTGGACAAAAGGCGAGATCAGAAAAATTCTCGATGATTCAGATTTTGAATTTTTCGTTGCCGCTTACGGGATCACCGAAAAGGGCAACTGGGAAGGCCGGACAGTTTTACAACGCGCTCTTGATGACGCAACTCTCGCAAGCCGCTTCAAACTGGACGAGGAACGGGTCGCCGTTAAATTAGCGGATTGTCATTCCAAACTGCTCACCGCCCGCTCGTCACGCGTCCGCCCCGGCACAGACGATAAAGTGCTCACTGCCTGGAACGGTGTCATGCTTCATGCTTTTGCTGAAGCGGCTCGTTCTATTGATGATAGGCAAAAAGCGTCCGATTATTTTATTCTGGCTACGCGCAGTGCGGATTTTCTACTTAACACGCTCTATGCCGATGGCAGGCTTCATCGCTCATGGCGAAATGGAAGAGTGACCGATGAAGTTTTTCTGGAAGATTATGCAGCTTTGACCATTGGCTTGCTCGAACTTTACCAAACCGACTTCAACAATCGCTGGTTTTCGACAGCACAAAAACTTGCCGATGAAATGATTGCGCGTTTCTTTGATCCAGCTGGCGGTTTTTTTGACACGCCGAGCGATAGCGAAAATTTGTTGATGCGCCCTAAAGATATTCAAGATAATGCCACGCCGTCTGGCAACGCACTGGCTTGCGAGGCTTTACTAAAACTTGCAGCATTCACCGATAAAGGCGAATATCGCGATCTCGCCGAGAAGTCCCTGCGGTTGGTAGTTAATCATGCGTTGCGCTACCCGACTGCTTTTGCGCGCTGGCTATCAGCGGCGGATCGGGCCCTTGATAACGGCCAGCAGGTCGCAGTCATGTTTGATGCGAAAGCGGACGAAGCGCAAGCCCTGTTGAACGTGATCCGCTCTGAGTACAGACCGAACATCGTGGTGGCCGCGTCCGCTTATCCCCCGCCAAATGATGCGCCAACGCTTTTAGCAGATCGTCCGCTGAAAGACGGAAAACCCACCGCTTATGTTTGTGAACATTTCATTTGCAAACAGCCGGTAACAACTCCCGAAGAATTACAAGCTCAAATATGAATCGAAAAGCTCCCCGCTGTACAGGGAGCTTTTGCTGAATTATTTTTTATCAGGGTCTTGCGGTGATTCTTTATCCTGCTCTGTCCCGTCTTTGCCGCCAAGGCTGTCGCGAAAGTTCTTAATGCCCTTGCCAATTTCGCCAGCCACTTTACCTATGCGGCCAGGGCCAAACAACAAGATGACAATCACCAGGATGATGAGCAGTTCAGGTATACCCAAGTCAAACGGCATAGTTACTCCTTTTGAATTACTTTACCACAACCGGCAAAAATTTACTATACCGGCTGCGCAAAACTGTTTTGGATTTGCG
>JAJYOH010000336.1 GCA_021796315.1 Chloroflexota bacterium | reverse complement strand
ACTGGTGGTAAAAACCCTGAATACAATGAATTGCAACCTGATGGTTGAGCCAGCAAAACTTCCAGAACGGACTGATGTATTCGTCAGCGGGAATGATATTGAAGCCAAGACCGTTGTAATTGGAATCCTGCGCGATTGGTTTGGCTGGAGATCGGTGATCGACCTGGGCGATATTACCACCTCACGAGGTGTGGAAATGCTGCTTGCCCTTTGGCTCGATCTGCGACGCGTTCTTCCCTCTGATCGATTTAATATAAAAGTTGTGAAGTCCTAAAACGAATCCGCAGAACCAGGCAAATATGATTTCGTTTTTATTTATCGAACAGTGTACCGGGAGGCAGATCAATGAATTCGCTGGCAGATAAGAAGATCCTAATTGTTGTGCTTGAAGGTCAGAAGAGTAAATTGGAAACAGGGATAAACAAAGCAAGCCAGCAATACAAGCTCGGCTTGTGGGGCGTATTAATAGGAATATTTCTAATTCCAATTTACGGGATCGGCGTTGTTCCATTGATTGCAGGCGGACTTGTTGCACTTATAAATGCCAATAAGCGGGCTAAATACCGGGATGAGTTGGAAAACCTCGACGCTAAAATTAGCAAATTGAACTCATCCATGGCTTAGCGGGATTTTCCCTGCCTTGAGATAAAACCTTACCGATCATCGGTGGGGGAACATTATTTCTTTGAAGTCCGCGGTGGATAACATCGCGCGCATGGGTGGCACGCCGCTGGTGGTGGCGCGCAATAATCAAGCGCTGGGCGTTATTCATTTAAAAGATATCGTCAAAGGCGGTATCCAGGGGCGCTTCGCCCAGTTGCGCAAGATGGGCATCAAGACCGTCATGATCACCGGCGACAATCCGCTCACGGCCGCGGCTATAGTGGCTGAGGCAGGCGTGGACGATTTCCTGGCCCAAGCCACGCCCGAGGCCAAGCTGAAACTCATCCGCGAATATCAAATGGGTGGGCGGCTGGTGGCGATGACTAGCGATGACACCAACGATGCTCCGGCTCTTGCTCAGGCGGATGTGGCCGTGGCGATGAACACCGGTACCCAACCCGCGCGTGAATCCGCCAACATGGTCGACCTGGACAGCAATCCAACCAAACTGATTCAGATCGTGGAGATCGGCAAACAATTGTTAATGACGCGCGGCGCGCTTACAACTTTCAGTATTGCCAACGAGTCAGCAAATACTTTGCCATCATACCCGCCGCGTTTGCATCAACCTACCCTGTACTTAACGCTTTCAATATTATGCATTTGGCAACGCCCCAATGCGCCATCATGTCGGCGGCGATTTTCAATGCCTTGGTTATCATTGCCTTGATCCCGCTGGCTCTGCGCGGCATTCCTTATCGGGCAGTGGGCGCCGCTCAACTCCTGCGCGACAACCTGCTGATTTACGGAGTGGGCGGGCTGATCGCACCGTTCATCGGCATCAAGCTGATCGATATGCTGTTGGTTGCGCTTCATCTCGCATAAAGGAATGAAAATGAAATCACAACTCCGCCCCGTGTTATTCAGGCTTTTGATCTTTACCGTCATCACGGGCGTGGTCTATCCGTTGATCGTGACTGGTGTCTCGCAAATAGTTTTTCCACTCCAGGCGAATGGTTCATTAATTGTTAGGGATGGGAAACTGCTCGACTCCGAACTTATCGGCCAGTCCTTTAGTGATCCCAAATATTTCTGGGGTCGACTCTCGGCCACCGGTCCCTTCCTTTAAAATGCTGCCGCTTCTTCCGGCTCAAACTATGGGCCGCTGAATCCTGATTTGCTCAAAGCGGTTCAAGCGCGGATCAACGCGTTGAAAGCCGCCGACCCATCAAATACAGCGCCGATTCCTGTTGACCTCGTCACGGCCTCTCGCTCGGGGCTTGATCCGCACATCAGCGTGGCCGCGGCGTTGTATCAAGTCCCTCGCGTGGCGCAGGCTCGAGGTCTCAGTGAAGAAGCGGTGAGAACCCTTGTTGACAAATACACCGAGGCACGTCAGTTCGGCTTTTTAGGCGAACCGAGAGTTAATGTGCTGGTATTGAATTTTGCCTTGGATAATTACAAACCCTGAATTTTTTTGGTTGATCGTTATGGTGGAAACCATCAAGAAGTTGAAATTACTTCTTGATGGTTTCTTGTCCTTTTTGAACCGTTTCTTGTCGCCTTTTTGATATTCAATCGAATAAACTGTAAACATAAAGATTTTATTGATTGGCGATGAAGGTTCAGCATGATGAAGAAGAAAAAATCCCGAACTATTGAACAGATTCTGACTTACCTGCCGCTGGCAGGCGTCATTGGCGCATCAGTTATGGATTTGACCATGCTTCAACGCCAATTTTTGATTTTGATTTTTATTATCTGGATGAATACGTTTTTCCTGTTCAAAGCCTGGATGGGGTAATAGTCTTTCTTTTGGGGTATCTTCGGTTGTCTTGACACTTTCTTGACATAAAAGGGGCTTTTCTTGCGCTGAAATTGATGCGCCCAACTGTAAAATGTTGGGCGCTCTTGATATTTTCTTGATGATGTCATACCAAGCCTATGGTTCCAGATTCTTTTTTGAAGATCCTAGTTGTAGATGATGAACGCCCGATCCGGCGTTATCTAAACGCGTCCCTTAGCGGCCGGTATAAGATTTTCGAAGCGGAAAACGGTGAGGATGCTTTACGTGTTGCGGCCATCAATCGCCCGGATGTAATTATTCTGGACTTGGGATTGCCTGACATGGATGGAACGGATGTCACCCGCCGCCTGCGGGAATGGACCGATGTGCCGGTCATCGTTATTTCCGTGCGCGATCGCGAAGAGGACAAGGTTGCTGCCCTCGATGCTGGTGCGGACGATTATCTCACCAAGCCCTTCGGCGCACCTGAGTTGATGGCGCGCATTCGGGCAGCTTTGCGTCGCTCCACCGCGATCAAAGGGGAAGGGATCTACCAAAGCGGTGAACTGATGGTTGACCTCATGGAGCGTGAAGTGCAGGTGAACGGCCAGCATGTGATGCTTACTCCGACCGAGTATGACATCCTGCGCGTCTTTGTAAATTCAGCTGGAAAGCTTCTGACCCATCAGCACTTAATTCAGGAAGTTTGGGGCGAAAACTACGATGCTGACTCCCACCTTCTGAGGGTCAACATTAGTAACTTGCGCCGAAAAATAGAAACTGACCCGTTACGGCCACGCCACATCGTCACTGAGCCCGGCGTGGGATACCGGTTGAAAGAAATAAAGAACCAAACTGACTGATAAAGAGGAAATCGAATGTTGTTTGCAATTGGACTTCTGATCGTAATAATTTTTGTTGCTTTTAAAATAGCGCCTGTCGAAAAAGAGGAACATGCGCACATCCACGGTGCGGGACAAATCGGTCTGCTGGCGGCGCTGGCACTATTCGGCGTGGATTATTTCACTTCCTATTTCTATGCCACCGGTGAAATGATGAGCGCCTTGCACCCGTACGGACTCCAGCAATATGGCTGGATTGCTGTATTGGTGATTGCCTTTGCAAATGCGGTCTTCGGCTTTCTTTACATGTACTCGCTGGGTATTTTTAACGAAGGCGGCGGTTCTTACACGGCATCCATGCGATATCTTTCGCCAGGGTTGAGCCTGGTTGTGGCAGTGGTACTGCTTCAGGATTACATTTTTACCATCGTAGTGTCGAGCCTCTCCGGAGTTGACCAATTACTTTCGATCTTCAGCCTTTATAGCCTTGACTGGTTGATTCGAGTCGGGCTGGGAATATGCCTGATAGGAATCACATGGTACCTGACTATTCGCGGGCGAGGTGAATCAGCCCGGGTAGTGTTCACCATGCTGGGTATCTTTGTCTTGATGACTATCATCATGGCGATCGGGTTGATTATCGCCAAGGCCCGCAACGTTCCGGCTGTGATTTATCCGGAGAATATTCAGCCGGCATCTTTTTGGCAGGCGGCGTTTCATATGCTTACCGCATCAATGAAGGGTCTGGTTGCACTCTCTGGATTGGAGGCCATGTCGAACGGCATCCAGTTCGTCATCAATGAAGATGCGGGCATTGTCAAATGGGGAAAGAAACAACTTCCTAAATTACAGGGACTGTGGAACTTTTATAGCGGCAAAGCTGGCATTGGGCGTCTGGTGCAAACATCATTTCTCTTTTATGGCGGTCTCACAACCTCATTCCTGGCTTATTATGCCTTTCATTTCAACGTATTTGATGGGACGCTTGGGCGTTCTTTGGTCGCCAACCTGGCATTTATCGGATTCAACCAGATACCGGGCGGACAGATCTTATATTGGGTCTATCAAGTTTTGGCAGTTGGTTTGCTGGCTGCCGCATCCATGACCGCTTTCCAGGATTTGCAGGCAACTGAATGGCGCGACGTTGCCATGGGCGAAATTCCGGAGATTATCGTCTATCGCGATCCGCGTGGAACCTTCACTCGCTCGGTGACGATTGCCTTTATCGTAACGATCATCATCACTTTTGTTATCAAGGGCGAAACATCTGCTGGTATCCCTTACTATGGCATCGGTGTATTCATGCCAATTATGGTCATGGGTTTTGCCGTTCGCAAACATATTCTTGCGACCTTTACGGGTCAGGCGCGTCGATGGGGCAGTTTTGCCGCCGGTTTCGCTGGCGTGCTTTCCGGTGTCGTCTTTGTAGGTCAGATCATTGGCAAGTGGCAGGAAGGCGGCTGGGTGGTGTTGATTTCGTTTAGTGTACTGGTGATTGTGGCCAACTTGATGCTGATTTCGCCTGTTGGTGTGCGCGACCCCGTCACTATCCATCGCATCGTGCGTGACAAGGCGCGCGTACAAGGTGCAATGGCATCCATTGTCGAATGGCAGTCTTTGCGGATGCAGGAATATCGTTATCGGGTTTTGTCTATTGTAGCCCGCTTCTTTGAACTTTTTGGCATTCGCCGTCCGATAGGTTTGGAAGCGCCCGTAGCGGCTGGTGATTACAATCACGCCCTGCATGTTGATCATCCGGAAGCGCCCTCATTGTTGGATCAATATATGGAAAAGCCGGAACCGAAAGTTGGCGGTGCGCCAAAACAGACTGAACCGGGAGAGCACGAAACGCCCTAAATTGTAAAGCTGTGTGGATGCGACCTCACAGCTTTCTTTTTATCCCGTCATTGGCAGCCTACTCAATAATAAATAGAATACAATAGAGATTGAATATGGCACAAAATCGTCCAGATCCCGATAAGCTTTTAAGAGATATTCAAGCTGAAGAGAAGACCCGCGGAAGACTCAAGATCTTTCTTGGCTATGCCGCGGGTGTTGGTAAAACCTATGCCATGCTTGAAGCCGCACATCAACGTAAACGCGAGGGCGTGGATGTTGTGGTTGGTTGTGTTGAAACGCACAAACGTGCCGAGACGGATGCTATGCTGAGGGATCTGGAGATCATTCCGCGTCAACAGATAAATTATCACGGTGTGCAAATCCCTGAAATGGATGTTGACGCACTGCTGGCGCGCAAGCCGGAACTGGCGCTGGTGGATGAACTGGCGCACACCAATGCGCCCGGTTCGCGTCATGCCAAGCGTTATCAGGATGTTCAGGATTTGCTGGATGCGGGCATTGATGTTTACACCACGATGAATGTTCAGCACTTGGAAAGCTTGAATGATGTGGTGGCGCAGATCACCGGGACGCAGGTGCGGGAAACGGTTCCAGACAGCATCATTGACGCTGTGACTGACATCGAAGTCATTGACCTGCCTCCCGAAGAATTGCTCGATAGACTCAAAGAGGGCAAGGTCTATCTTCCTGAACAGGCCGAACGCGCACTTGATCAATTTTTCCGCAAAGGCAATCTGACCGCTTTGCGCGAATTAACCATGCGCCGCGCCGCTGAACGGGTCGATGACCAAATGCGCGCTTACATGCGCAACGAGGCGATTCCGGGACCGTGGGCGGCGGGCGAGCGCCTCCTGGTGTGCGTCAGCACTGGGACATCCGGTGAACGGTTGGTACGGACCGCGCGCCGGCTGGCGGATGAGTTAAATGCAAAATGGTACGCGGTTTATGTTGAGACTCCTGCCGATGCCAGATTGCCTCAAGAGCGACGAAATCGAATTTCCCGCATGATGCTGCTGGCGGAAGAATTGGGCGCGCGCCCGGTCAGCGTGCCGGGTCAATCTGTAGCTGATACTGTGCTTGCTTACGCCCGCCGACATAATGTAACGAAGGTGATTGTCGGTAAGCCTGTAAAATCCAGATGGCAGGAAATTTTCCGCCGCTCTGTTGTGGACCAATTGGTGCATTTAAGCGGGGCGATAGATATTTATGTTGTGACCAGTGAGGCTGAACCGTCTCCGATCAAAGTCCCGGAAGGATGGCGGCCTCACCGGCCTCTGGGAAGATACCTCGGCGGATTACTCCTGGTAATGGTAGCCACCGGACTCGGTTCACTGATCGCTCCATTTATTTCGCCGGTTAACCTGGTCATTGTATATTTGCTTTCGGTCGTTGTTGCGTCCATATATTTGGGACGCGGGCCTGCTGTGATGACTTCCCTCCTAAGTGTAGCGGCCTTCGATTTCTTTTTCGTGCCGCCGCGTTACACTTTTGTTGTTTCGAATGCTGAATATATTATTACTTTCTTCGGCTTGCTCGCAGTCGGGATAAAAAGAAAGCTGTGAGGTCGCATCCACACAGCTTTACAATTTAGGGCGTTTCGTGCTCTCCCGGTTCAGTCTGTTTTGGCGCACCGCCAACTTTCGGTTCCGGC
>JAJYOH010000335.1 GCA_021796315.1 Chloroflexota bacterium | reverse complement strand
GCCCGTCGGGCGCGAGTTGGTTTATCGATCTGCATGTGACGATGGATGGCGATAAGACCGTTGCCGAGGCCCATGCCCTGACTGAAGAAATCGAGGCCGAGATATTCAAGATCGTGCCACACGCGGATGTGACCATACACGTCGAGCCGAAAGAAATGTCGGTGAGGTAGAGCCAAAAAGGCGGACGCAATTGCATCCGCCTTTTTTGTTAAGCGTTTATTGGCTGTTACTGCAATCTACTTCAACATTGGCATCTTGATGCCGTGACGTTTGGCCGCCTCAATCGCGGTCTCGTAGCCTGCGTCTGCGTGTCTGACCACGCCCAGGCCGGGATCTGTCGTAAGGACTCTTTCCAATCTACGCGCGGCCTCGGGCGTGCCGTCTGCAACGGTGACCTGCCCCGCGTGCTGGCTGTATCCGATGCCAACCCCGCCGCCGTGATGGAACGAGACCCACGTCGCGCCGCCGACCGCGTTGATCATCGCGTTGAGGATCGGCCAATCCGAAACTGCGTCTGTGCCATCTTTCATCGATTCGGTCTCGCGGTTTGGTGAAGCCACCGAGCCCGCATCCAGATGGTCGCGTCCAATCACGATTGGTGCTTTCAAAATTCCCTGCGCCACCATTTCATTAAATTTCAAACCAGCCTTGGCGCGTTCGCCGTAACCGAGCCAGCAAATGCGGGCGGGCAATCCCTGAAAATGCACTTTCTCACGCGCCAACTTCAACCAGCGATGCAGATGATCGTCTTCGGGAAACAGATCCATCACGGCCTGGTCGGTCTTGAAAATATCTTCCTCGTCGCCGGAAAGCGCCACCCATCTGAACGGGCCTTTGCCTTCGCAGAACAACGGACGAATGTAGGCGGGCACGAAGCCGGGAAATTCAAACGCATCCGTCACGCCCCAGTCGAACGCGCGCTGTCGAATGTTGTTGCCGTAATCAAAAACTTCCGCGCCCTTGCGCTGAAATTCCAGCATAGCCTGCACGTGTTTCGCCATCGAAGCCATGCTCATCTCTTCATATTTTTTCGGGTTGGATTTTCTCAACTCGTCTGCCGCGGCCAGTGAAAGTCCGGAAGGAACGTACGACAAAACATCATGCGCCGGCGTTTGATCTGTCACCACATCCGGCGTGATTCCGCGCATGGCTAATTCTGTATAAATGTCAGATGCGTTGCCGATCAACCCGATCGAGAGCGGAGTCTGCTTATCGACATATTCTTCAACGAGGGTCATCGCCTCTTCTAGACTATCCACCACGCGATCAACATATCCCGTATCGAGGCGTCGCTTGGCGCGTGCTGGGTCCACTTCGACGATGAGTCCCACGCCTTCATTCATTGTGATGGCAAGTGGTTGTGCGCCGCCCATGCCGCCGAGACCGGCAGTCAGGGAAAATTTTCCTTTGAGCGAACCCCAACCTTTGAGCTTCGCCAGCGCACCGAACGTTTCATACGTGCCCTGCAAAATTCCCTGCGTGCCGATGTAGATCCACGAACCGGCGGTCATCTGTCCGTACATGATCAGGCCTTGCGCGGCGAGTTCGTCGAAATGTTTTTGCGTGGCCCAATGCGGCACAAGATTGGAGTTTGCGATCAGAACGCGCGGCGCGTCCTTGTGACTCTTGAACACTGCCACCGGCTTGCCCGATTGAACGAGCAGCGTTTCATCTTCTTCGAGATTCTTGAGCGCTTCTAGAATTGCATCGAAAGCCTCCCATGAGCGCGCCGCCTGTCCGCGCCCGCCATAGACGACCAGATCCTGCGGACGCTCGGCCACGTCCGGGTCGAGGTTGTTTTGGATCATGCGATATGGCGCTTCGATCAGCCAGTTCTTGCAAGTGAGTAGTGTACCGCGCGGTGCGCGCACAGCGCGAGGTCCTGACATGGGAGACTCCTTGTTTTCATTTTGAGGATAACAAATTCCTCACGGCAATTATACGCTGTGAGGAATTTGTTTTCCAACTTGTTGTTCACTTTACGCCGTCAGCAGTTGCGCAAAATTTGTTCCTCTGAGTCTTGCAACCAGTTCATCCTGCGCATCGCACCACACAGGCCGAAGCGGACATTTATCCTTATATAAACAGATGCCATCCTCACCAACACATTCGTTAAGTTGGATCGGGCCATCAATCGCCTCGACGACTTCCAGCAGAGTGATATCCCCGGGTTCGCGCCCGAGAGTAACACCGCCTCGTGCTCCGCGTGAAGTATGCAAAAGTCCGGCAATGGACAATTGCGAAATAATCTTGGCTAAGAAAGAAGGCGGAATGTTCTGCTCTTCCGCGATCATGCTGGTAGCCGCACGCTCAGTGTTTCCGAGTCGTGCCAAATGAAGTACTGCACGAACTGCATAGTCAGCTTGACGGGTGATTTGCATGGCGTCCTTCCTCTCACAGAAAACAACTAATTCTTACCAGTAATAACTATTTTATTGTGCCTGACAGCACAAAACAAGTGATGTAGGTCATGGTTGAAATATGACCTTTTGCAAAAAAACAGGAACCCAAAAGCGACCACCTTTTGCCTAGGGCGGCGGTGGCTCTGGCTGAAATGCCAGTAGACGATGCTCAGAATACAAGCGCCGGAGGACCGAATGATGCACGAATGGGGTTTCCATAAGAGTTGACTGAAATTATAATTTACCCATGTCTTTTTACACACGAAAAGGTGACAACGGAACGACCAGCCTGCTCGGCGAAGGACGCGTCGCGAAGTATCACGCCCGCGTGGAAGTCCTCGGGGCGCTGGACGAATCTTCCGCGACGCTGGGGCTGGCACGCGCTTCGACGCGTGATCCGCGCTGTAGGCCGCTCCTGCTCGAAACACAACGCGACCTTTACCGGATCATGGCTGAAGTGGCTGCTCCGCCTGAAAACGCGCACCAATTTCACTTCGAGGCGGGACGCGTGGCCTGGCTCGAAGAGCAAACCGACGCGTTGAGCCAAACAATCGAGATGCCCAAGGAATTCATCCTGCCGGGTGACACGCCATCAGGTGCGGCTCTTTCGCTGGGGCGCGCAGTTGTCCGCCGCGCCGAACGCCGCGTCGTCGAACTGTTCGACCGCGCAGAGATCAAGAATCCGGCTCTGCAACAATATCTCAATCGATTGTCTTCATTATTGTTCGTGTTGGAACTGGTTGAAAATCAAGCCGCAGGAAAAGCAACATCAAAAGCAAAAGAGTAGCTCATGCTTGCGAAGTCCTCGAAGAGGAATGCGTGACCTACAGGAAATCATAGGAGTTTCATTTGACAGGCACAATCCTCAATATCATCACCGTAATTCTTGGCAGTACGTTAGGCATGTTGTTCGGCGCGCACATTCCCGAACAGTTGAAGTCAACCGTCATAGCCGGTATGGGACTCTTCACTGCGGCGATGGGACTGCAAATGTTCCTCAAGACTGGAAATCCATTGATCGTATTGGGCGCATTGTTAATTGGAATCCTGCTGGGTGAATGGTGGAGAATTGAAGACGGTCTGCAATCCCTCGGCCAAATTCTCGAAAAGCGATTTGCCAAATCGAATGTTGAAGTTGGCTCCAGCAAATTCGTGCGCGGCTTCCTGACGGCATCCCTGCTTTTTTGTATCGGTCCAATGACCATCCTCGGCTCCATCCAGGATGGCTTGCGAGGCGATTACAGTCTGCTGGCTGTAAAATCGGTGTTGGATGGTTTCACAGCACTGGCATTATCTTCTTCTTTAGGCATGGGAGTGCTATTTTCTTCCATCGTTATCCTGATCTTTCAAGGAGGCATCAGCTTTCTCGCCATGCAATTGAATGTGAGCGTGACCAACGCAATGGCTGATCCTGCCATGAAAGCCGTGATCGACTCGATGATCGATGAATTAACAGCCACCGGCGGCGTGATCCTGGTCGGACTGGCGATCAGCAGTCTGCTGGAGATCAAAAAAATCCGCGTTGGAAATTTTCTGCCTGCCTTGGCAATTGCTCCGCTCATTGTTTGGATTTTATCGGCGATACCGAAATGATTTTTCGTCTCGCCCTCCAGCGATCATTTCCAACAATTTAACGCGAAGACGCAGAGCCGCAAAGAACGACAAAAAACTTAGTGCCTTGGCGTAAAAAATCCAAGGTGCCCTCATTAACAAAAAGACACGGCTCATCGCCGCGTCTTTTCACGCATTACAGAACAAGTTTTACTGTGCGCCCGCGGCCGCCAATGCCTTATCCAGCTCCTGTTGGAACGTGCTGAATGGCTGTGCGCCGTCGAGCGTGGCAGTGACAGCCTGCGTCTGGCCCTTTGGTATATAACTGATGACAAAGAAAGGCGTCCCTTGAATCTTTGCAGCCAGCGCATCCTGATAATCTTGATTGACCTGCTTCAAGTACTTCTGACTGGAATAGCATGAATTAAAGGCATTCATGTCGAGAGCAATGCTCTGAGCAATCGCCTGCAAACGACGCTGCGTGAAAGAACCGGCATCCTCGCCAATCACATTGGTAAAGAGCGCATCGTGCATATCCCAATACTTGTTCTGGTCGGCTGCACAATAAGCGGCCATGGCGGCATCCTGGGATTCGGTTCCGCCCTGACCAATGTTACCGCTGACCCAGTTGCCCGCTGATCGGTCAGTATAGAATACCTTGCCTGTTTTTACATAGGCGTCGACTATCTGTGTTTCTGTTTGCTGCCAGTACTGCTTGCAATACGGGCATTGGAAATCTGAGAACTCAACCAACTTGACGGGCGCATTAGGGTCGCCGGCCGAAGTGCCATTCGCATTTGGGCGAGCCACAGGTGTAATGGGCTGGACTGCCGCGATCGGCTTAAGTTGCGGGTAAACGAAGAAAAACACAACCAGCAATGCGCCAAGAATAATCAAACCAATCCAAATCCATCGGTTGCGCTGTTCCTCACGGCGGCGCTTCTCGCGAAATTCCTGACGTTTGCTCTTACCACCTTCACGATCTTTTTTACTCATTGATTCACCTCATACGAATATATTTGCAAAATTTTCCCATGTCCAGGAATTTTTGTACAGAACACGGTGGAAAGACTCATTTTTTACTTAAGCGCTCATCCATCCATGTTGTCATGGTCTTCAACACTTCAGCTTTTTCAGGCTCGTTGTGAATCTCGTGATAAAAGCCATCCCACGCGCGCCAGGTAACATTCTTCCCCGCCCGTTGTGCAAATTCCTGGCTGGCCTGCCAGGAAGTCAAGCGGTCGGCGGTGCCGTGCATCAAGAGCAACGGCAGAGAAAATTCCACAGCGTGGTCCAGCGCCCAAAGCCCGGATTCATACATATCGACAAAAAGACGGGCCGAAATTTTGTCATGCACCAGCGGATCCTTTTCGTAGGCTTCCACGATTTTGGGATCGCGTGAAAGCGCCGCCGTCTCCAAACCGGATTTCTGGATAAAGCCCGGCGCAATATTATTCATCGTCCTGCCAAGGAATACCTGAATCGCAGGCGGATCAAAAGCCAGCTTCAACCACGGGCCGGTGGCGATCACGCCAGCCAATTCAGGTTTGCGGCGAAGGGCAAAGTTGATGACCTGATTCCCGCCCATGCTGTGACCATATAAAAAGCGCGGCAGACCAGGATAGCGTTTCTCCATCAACGCCAAAAAATCTGCGACATCATCCAGCATGGCATCATACGATGGAACGTGTCCGCGGGCTCCAGTGGTTTTACCATGTCCGCGCTCATCGAAGCCAGCTAAAACATAACCGGCCTGGCTGAACGCCTCGCCAACATGAGCGTACCGCCCGACATGCTCGCCATGTCCATGCACGAGACACACCACAGCTTTAGGCTTCGTATCCGGCTCCCACCCCCGCACATAAAATCTTGGGCCGTCCTTATTTTCCCAGCTTGATTCAAAAGATTTCATTTCAACCTCCTAATTCAGACGAACCGAAACCAAAAAGATTTGACCATAGAGCGCACATATCTGCCTTGGCAGGCAATGCCAAGGGAATCCACTGAGAAATCCTTTAAAAAATCTTCGTGATCTCCGTGTGCTCCGTGGTAAGTTTTTCTTGTTTTTGCGCAAGAATTTCACTGATAAGGTAACGATCTTGAATTCGCAATAGTGATGCCCTGCGGCGCGACAGGGAAAAACATCCGGCACAATCATAACCTATGCCGGTTCGAGCCGCCGTGCATACACCGGAAATTGTTCTCCCGTGCGTCGAAAACCGAGCCTGTGATACAAAGCCAGCGATGCGGCATTATTGTCCTGCGTGTTGACCGTGATCCGCGGCCGATAATTGGGCTCGTCCAACTTCCGGATGAGATCGCGCACCAACGCCCGACCGAGTCCGCGCCCCTGCGCCTCAGGCCGGACGGCGAGGCGGGCGAGGTGCGCCCCAAGCGGACTCCCGGTTGACAACTGATAACCGATCACACCTGACGCATCCTCCGCGACGGAGGCATACAATGCCTGAGAAAAGGCTTTCGTCAGCGCACTCAGCGAATTATGCCAGAGTGGTTCAAAGGCTGCCTCGTCCACGTCGACGATGTGCGGCAGATCGTCGGTTGACATTTCTCGAACCAGAGTACCCGCGCGAAGAAAAGTTGGCTGGATCGGCTGTTCAGCCCATTCAAGCAGAACAATATGCTGGCAAAGCGTAAATCCGCTTTCGAGCAGGAGCAGCTCGAACCAGCATTGCGTGGAAATGGCCGCCACTGTCCCGCCGCCGTGCGCAGTCAATTCGCCGCGCACCGCCTCCCATAAAGGCGACCAGGCTGAGGGCCCGCTAAGATGCGAGGCATGGGCGAAGAGTCGAATCCAGGCAATGGGATCCGGATCGGGTGGGCAGG
>JAJYOH010000334.1 GCA_021796315.1 Chloroflexota bacterium | reverse complement strand
CCTGCCGGAAGGGGACAAGGTTGTAACTGATTCCTTGCAGGATTTGGCGGTCTATCAGGTATCCGGGGATCAGATTACCAATCCGAATTTCTTATCAGTCCCGGAGAATCTAAAGCCGCTTCAAGCGGATACTGCTACGCAGCAACGCGTCTGGAACTATTTCGTCCAGATCATCCCTGCTGAACAACGCACGAAGTTGACTGAATATAAAATCATTACAGATGGGACTGGCAACTTCAACGCTCAGGTATACAATGAAGGAACCTGGGATGAAAACTCAACTACCGAAAAGTGGTCGCTCCTGGTTGACCTGGCCGATTTTGCCAATGAACGGCAATTTACTTCGACGCTCCTGCATGAATTCGGCCATATGCTTACTTTGAACATCAACCAGCTTGATTATCAACTGGATGCTGGCAACTGCCCGCGCTATTTCAAGGATCCCGGGTGCAGTCGGCCGGATTCGTATCTTCAGCTCTTTTTTGAACGCTTCTGGAGCGGTATCTATGACGAGTGGCACGCGATCGCGTCCCAGAGCGATCCGGCCGCGGTCAAGAGCGGACTGGAGACTTTCTACTACGCACATCAGGGAGATTTTGTCAGTGAATATGCCGCAACCGCCGCGCATGAAGACATTGCAGAAAGCTGGATGAATTTCGTGCTGTCTCCCAAACCGGCCGGGGACACTGTGGCTGAGCAGAAGATCAACTTTTTCTATGAGTTTCCTGAGTTGGTTCAAATTCGCTCGGAGGTCATCGCACGGACGTGCGGTTATTTTAATCTGCCTCCCAGCCCATAAACCGACAAATTAATGGAATGTGTTTCATTGTCAGTTAAATCGTCCCGCAGGCATTGTCCTGCGGCCAAAGGAAGTGTCGAAGCGTTGACAGTGCTGGTATGCCGCCTTGAGGGTTGAGTAGGCGGTGTTCTTCCGCCGTATCGAAACCCGAAGGGTTCTTCGCGCCAGCGGAGTATTCGCTAAAGGGCAAAGAGAAATGGTTCAAGGCTTGCTTGGATAAATATTGGATGAAGAAAATCATCCTCAATACACAGGTTTTGGCGGGTTGCAAATCCGCCCTACGAAAACTTATGAAAGAGGTCAATTGTAGTTTCTGTGTAAAGCGAATCTTCCGAAGTCTCATAGACTTCGGAAGATTCGCTTTATCTCCAAATACTGCTGTAAGGATGTTCGCCAACGATCAACTTTTTCTCTGCGAATCTTTGCGGCCTGTAAATGGAAATATCAACCGCTTTGGCTTTACCGTCCAAAATTAACTCAGACATGCACAGGCCGACCGCCGGGGAAATCTTGAAGCCGGTGCCGCTGTGTCCGCAATCAAGATAAAAACCATCCGGACCGATTTGTCCAAGCATGGGATGTTGGTCAAGCGTGATGCCGTCGTACCCGCCATGCGCGGAGTGCAGTCCGCCGTTTTCCATGACGGGCACGCGCTTACAGATGCGGTCAATGCCGCGTTCGACGAATCCGCTTTTGGCGTGGTCGGTGTCGTTGTCCGGCGATTCGCCGAGCGGATTTCCATCTTCGAGTCCGACCAATGTTAAATTTCCCGCGTCGGGGCGGAAATACATTTCGTTGCTGAAATCGATCACGGTAGGATGATCCGGCCCGACCTGGCGCGGGCGCGCCACGAACATCGTGTCGTGTCGCCATGTATCGTATGGCAGATCAAGCCCGGCGAGTTGATTGAGCTTGCCCGCCCAGGCGCCCGCCGCGTTGACGATGACTGGTGCAAAAAAATCTCCCTGTGAAGTTTGTACGCCTTTCACTTTGCTATCCGCGATGATATTCGTTACCGCGCAATCCTGGATCAGCCGCGCGCCCTTTTCTTTTGCGGTGTTGATAAATGCATTGGCCGTGCCGGTCGGGTCGGCGTAACCGGACTCGGGCTCGAAGGCCGCCAGTTCGATATCGTCGGTCGCAAAAGTCGGCGCGAGCCGTTTCACATCGTCGGCTTTGATGAGCATGGCAGGAATGCCGATCTCCTGATGCATCTTCACATTGGCCGCCATCTTGTCCACATCTTCCGGCGCAACGAATTGTAAAAATCCCGTGCGGCGAAACCCTGAGTCACCGCCGACCATTTCCTTCCAGTTGCGGAAATAATTAAACGAAGCCCATGCCAGTTCTGAATCCTGGCGCACATCGTAATGCATGCGGACGAGTCCGCTCGAACGGCCGGTCGCGCCTGCTGCGACAAATTTCTTTTCAAGGATCAATGCTTTCACGCCGCGCTGCGCCAGATGAAAAGCCAGGCTCGCACCGTGAACTCCCGCGCCGATGATGATAACATCTGCTGTGTTGTTCGACATTTTTACTCCACTCTTGTGATGATGACGCGCTGTGCGCCCGCTTCTTTCAGCGCGCTCGAAACGGCTTCCGCCAAATCTGGTTTGACCAGCGCGATCATATTGCCTCCGCGCCCGCCGCCCGATAATTTTGCTCCCAACGCGCCCGCGCTCCGCGCCGTTTCGACAAGTTTATCCAGCTCCGGTGAAGAGACTGTCATTTCTTGAAGCAAAGCATGATTTTGATTCATCAATTTTCCGAGTCCCTCCCATTCTCCATTCTCTATTCTCTCTTTTGCTTGCCTTGTAATTTCTCCAACTTTATCGAACACTTTTTCCCATCGCACTTTATCCACATCCCACAACTTGCGGACATCGCCAACGGATTCTTTGGTCGGCGCGGCCTGTGCCGTGTCGCCTATAACGATGGTGAATGGCGCGCCGACTTTGATGATTTCAATCGGTTGACCTTTGACAAAGTATACAGCCTTTGCATAAGTGATGACCGTGTTATCGATTCCGGATGGTGTGCCATGATGGAGTTTTTCGATCTCGTAAGTGAAGGTATTAATTTGTTCGTCTGATAATGGGAGAGAGAGAAAAGAAGAAAGTGCGCGAATTAAAGCGATAGTCACCGCCGCGCCGGAGCCGAGTCCGGATGCGACGGGAATCGTCGAAGTGATTTTTATTTCCACCCCCCTCTGTCCCCCCATTTTCGATTCTCGAAAATGGGGGGATGAAAGGGGGGCGAAAAGGTTATGAATAACGGAGGCCAGCGGATGGTCGGATGGAAGCGCATTCAGCTCGGCGTGAAGATCAATGTCCGGGGCTTCGATCCAGATTCCAGCGCGGGAAGAGTCTACAATTTCGACATCCGCATGAACCTGAGTCACCGGCACAGCCAGCGCGGGCCGTCCATAAACGACGGCGTGCTCACCAAATAAAATAATCTTTCCGGGGGCGGAGGCTTTCACGATAAATAAAATACAACCAGCACGACCAGCGCCCACAAGATCATCGCGATTTGGAAAGGACGGTCGGTGATCAAAATATCTTCAGGCGCGCCGCCTTGTTGTTCCACATGAATTAAATAAAGATAGCGGAAGATGGCATAGACCACAAACGGGATCGTAAGCATCATGCTGTGATTGGCGGGCACGTTCGGCGCCGAAAAAGTATAAAGCGAATATGCGACGATAGTCGTGCCGGAGACGATCATGATGTATTGATCGAGAAGCGGAATGGTGTAACCTTCCAAAACTTTGCGATGCGAACCGGCGCCGCTTTCGAGAAGCGCAAGTTCGGCGCGGCGTTTTCCAAAGCCGAGGAAGAGCGAAAGCAAAGTCATCACCACGTAAAGCCATGGCGAAAAACGTTCAACATGAATCAGCGTCACGCCCGCTCCGACGCGCAGGACGAACCCCGCTGCGATGATCAGCACGTCGAGGATCGGGATGTGCTTGAGCCACTTTGAATAGGCAAGGTTAAGCAGAAAGTATGCGCCCATCACGGCTGCGAAGGCGGGCGAAAGCCAGTAACCGATTCCAAGCGTGACCACAACCAAAACAATTCCCGCCGTCCATGCAACACTGACCGGAAGTTTTCCAGACGGAATCGGCCGGTTCTTTTTTTCAGGATGTTTGCGATCAGCTTCGATGTCAGCCAAATCGTTGAAGATGTAAACCGACGATGAGACCAGGCAAAACAGAGCAAATCCAGCCAGCGTTTTCAGGAACGACGCGGCGATGAAGAATTGTTTATCGAATACCAGCGCGGCAAAGATGAAAACATTTTTTGTCCACTGGCGCGGACGCATTGTTTTGAGCAGGGCGCGAAACATGGGACTATTTTACACTCGATATTCGAGATTCGATAGTTGATATTTGATAATTCGAGCGCCGAGTGTCGAATTGCCAAATATCGAATTACAATACCCTTATGCCAAAGGTCAGATTGGATTTGCTCATCGTCGAACGCGGATTGGCCGAATCGCGCGCCAAAGCTCAGGCCTTGATCATGGCCGGACAAGTCCGTGTGGACGATCAAGTTGCGCTCAAGCCCGCAACGTCCGTTGATCCCGCCGCGCGCCTGGACGTAGAGCGGGGGCCGCGCTTTGTGTCGCGCGGCGGCGAAAAGCTGGATGCCGCCATCGAAGCCTTTGGCCTCGACTTGAATGGACGCGTCTGCGCCGACGTGGGCGCCTCGACCGGCGGCTTCACCGATTGCATGCTGCAACGCGGCACGGCGAAAATATACACGATCGATGTAGGCAAAGGCATTCTGCATTGGAAATTACGCAACGATCCGCGCGTGGTCGTGATGGAATCGACCAATGCGCGTTTTGTGAAGTCGCTACCGGAGCCGGTTTCGATCATCACGATCGATGCTTCGTTTATTTCATTGCGCATCCTTCTGCCAGTCGTAAGTAATTGGTTCTCTTTATCCCCTAGCCCCCTAACCCTTGAAGGGGAAAGGGGCAAAGGAATGGGGAATGTCGTTGCTCTTATAAAGCCCCAATTCGAGGCTGGGAAAAAAGACGTAGCGCACGGTGGCGGCGTGATCCGCGACCCGGATATTCACAAACAGGTTTTGCAGCATGTGCTGACCTTCGCACAAACTGAAGGTTTTGCCGTGCGCGGATTAATTCGCAGTCCGTTGTTGGGGCCTAAGGGGAATACTGAGTTTTTGACCTGGCTGACTTATCCGGCAGAAGAAGGCCAGCCTGAAATAGATTTCGAACACTTGAATATCGAAACGTTATAAACTTCGCCTGACACTAAACTCAGAAAACTCGCCTGTTGGTGCTTCTTCTTCCAAGCGTGATTCGCTTACATACGCACCGCGCGGACCCTGTTTTACCAGCTCGGAAAATCTTTCCACAGAACTTCGCTCCCCCTCTGCCAAAACTTCAACAACATCATAGCCGACATTTCTTACCCAACCGGTAACACCGCCAATTTGTCGCGCGTGATACTCCACGTGGGCGCGAAAGCCAACGCCCTGCACGCGGCCTGTGACCCACATGTGAATGCAAATGATCTCATTATTTCCTGGCATTCTTCTTCCTCTCGATAATAACAGTCAGCGCACCCCAGATAGGGATGATCAAAACCAGCGCCAGCAAAATAATATAAGCAGAAAATTGCCCGGAGCAACGCCGGTCACATTTTGTCCCAACGCGGATTCGCGCCAGCGGGTGTCAGGCTGGTCCAGGGACGTGTTCTTCGCATTATCATCTTCCCAGATAAACCAACAAGGGTGTGAGCGTCAGCGGACTAAGCAGCGTGCCGACGAAAACAATGGCGGTTACGAGCGATGTGTCGAGGCCATATTCAGTTGCCAGCACAGTAGTCATCACCGCAGCCGGCATCGAGGCTTCGACCACACTCCCCTGCCGCGCAGCGCCCTGCAGACCGAATGGAATGGTGAGTAATAATCCAATGACCGGACCGGCCAATAGCCGCATCGCAACACTCAATCCCACCGCATGGAAATTATGCGACCATTGGAAGCGTGAGAGTTCCAGTCCAAGCAGGATGATCATTAGCGGAATACTGCCATTGGCGGCCAGTTCAACGGTGCGGGCAAGAGGGATCGGCAAAACCAGATGAAAACGATTGAGCAAGGCGGCCAGAATCACCGCATACATCGTGGGAACTTTGAAGAGGCCCAGGAGGGCCGACTTGATATCCATGTGCCCAAGCGAGGCAATCAGCACGCCGAAAGTATTGGTGAGAATGGACACGGTCACATAGCACAGCGTTGCAAATGCCAGCGCATCCTTGCCAAAGGCGAACGAAACAAGCGGCAGGCCGTAATTTCCGGTATTACCGAAGATGGAAGTAAGCAGGATTGCCATCAATACGGGGCGCTCAAAGCGCAACAATTTTCCAAGCAAAAGCGTAAGCAACCCAGTCGCAAGACAGACTGCAGTGGTGTAGCCCATCGTGATGAATATGTCGCTTGAATTAAGCTCGGTATGTAAAAGCAGATTGAAAACCAGAATGGGGCTGAACACATAAAAGACCACCCGCCCAAGACTGCGCGGATCAATCGAAATGGTCCTGCCAAGCAAAAAGCCCGCCCCGCTGATCAGCAGGATGGGCAGGAGATTATTGGCAAAGGTTGTAAACAGTTCATTCAGCGGCATAGGGATATTGTAAACCGCAAAGCGTGTAAAAGCATATATGCCAGCCCTTAAATGGACATCATCCGGAATAATCCGCAGATTTCTCAGATGACACAGATTAGAGAAAAAATCGGCGAAATCTGTGTAATCTGTTGATGAAAATGATTACTCCCACTATTTCGGACAGTGTCAAATAAAAGTCGCTGCGAGAAGCATTCTTCTCTGGAACAAAGAACGCGGTTCGCAACGACGCATTAAAAAACTGCTTATAAAATTTTGAGGCCTTCGCAGTTCAATTATTCATCTTCGTCAGGTTCAATTTCAACAAGTTCATCGTCGGCATCCAAATTCAAGAGGTCGAACT
>JAJYOH010000333.1 GCA_021796315.1 Chloroflexota bacterium | reverse complement strand
TGGACTCTGCAAATAATATAACGCTTCCGCCGACGTTCCACCCGGAGATGTGACTTGATTCCGCAGCGTGGCAGGATGTCGCTCGGCTTGTTCATAGAATGAAGCCGAACCTTTGATGGTCTGTAAAACCAATTGCTCGGCAATGCGGCGCGGAAAACCCATGTGCACGCCCGCATCGATCAGTGCTTCGGTGAAAAGAAAAACGTAGGCAGGACCCGAGCCAGAGAGCGCCGTTGCCATATCGAGATAACTTTCATCTTCCACAAAAACTTCCGCGCCCAACGCGCCTAAAATAGTTTGCGCCATCGTGCGCTGTTCATCAGTCGTTTCCTTCGACGCGGCCCAGACTGTAATGCCTTCGCCAATCTGCCCCGGCGTATTCGGCATCGAGCGGACAATGGCTTTGTGCTTCAACCCGGCGCTGATCTTCTTAATGGATGCGCCCGCAATAATTGAAAGCACCAGCGCGTCGGCGCGGACTCCCTTCAAGCCTTTCATCACTTCGCTCAATCTTTGCGGCTTGACCGATAACACCACCACATCCGCTTCATGGACAGCCGCAGCGTTATCCGTTGTCACACGAATGCCATACTTTTTATGCAGTTCATCTCCGCGTTCGGCGCGCGGGCCGGATGCGGTCAGGTTTTCGGGTTTCGCCAATTTCTGGCGCAATAATCCCGCGATCATGGCTTCCGCCATCACGCCGGGGCCGATAAATGCAATTTTATTTTTGAGCATAATAATCCTCCCGGATCATTTAGTTGAATTGCAACTTGGTAAAACCCAAGCCAAAACTCTAACGCAAAGACGCAGAGCTGCAAAGAAGAATTATTAAACCTTGGCGCCTTGGCGACTTTGCGTTGAGAATCCCGGTTGAAAATATACCGTTGAATAAATGTAGCAACTTAAGTTCATTATAATGCCGCACAATATCGAAAACAAAAGGCGGACACTTGTCCGCCCGCGATCAACCATCAACGATTAATTATTTTCCCGTATATTGCAGCGCCAACCTGAGACGTTCCTCCACATCCTTGGGCGCATCTTTTGGCAAAGCCTGGATGGCGGTCTGCGCTTCGATCACGGAATAGCCGAGGGCCGTCAAAGCGGCGAGCACTTCGCTGTCCGCATCAGACATGGACGCGATCTTCGCCAAAGCATCGATCGGTTTGAGTCGATCCTTCAGATGCAATGCGATCTTCTGCGCGGTCTTCTTTCCAACGCCGGGGACACGCGACAATATTTCGGCTTCATCCGCAAAGACCGCCCGTTGGACGGTATCCACTGTCAGCGTGGATAAAACTGATAAGGCGACCTTCGGGCCGACACCGTCCACGCCGAGCAGCATGTTGAACAGTTCGCGGTCGGATTGCGACTCGAAACCGTAAAGCGTCAACGCATCTTCCCGGACGACAAGATGGGTGTACAACAAAATGGCTTCGCCCGTCTTCAAGCGTCCGCGCACCTGTGCCGGGACAAAGACTCGCAGCCCAACACCGCCGACTTCAACGACGAGGGCGTTATCTTCGATCTGTATGATTTCACCGCGCAGAGTTGCTATCATGGTATTAATTTACCACGAAGTCACAAAGACACAAAGGCACGAAAAGAATCTTTGTGACTTCGAGACTTAGTGCCTTTGTGGTGAATTTTAATATCTCGTCGTATTCAAATGCGTGATAGCGATAGCCAGCGCGTCGGCGGCATCATCAGGCTTGGGGATCGAATCGAGCTGGAGCAGCGTCCGCACCATTTCCTGCACCTGGCGTTTATCCGCGGAACCGTAACCCGCCACTGCCTGTTTGACTTCATTCGGAGTATATTCAAAAACTTCAATGCCCGCCTGCTGCAAAGCCAGGATCGCCACACCGCGCGCCTGTCCAACCGCGAGGGCCGTGGAAACATTTCGCTGGAAAAATAATTTTTCAACGGCGGCTGTATCGGGATGATGCGCTTTGAGTAATTTCTTTAATTGGCTGTAAAGCATCTCCAGCCGCGCCGCGGGCGTGGATTCTTTCGGGGTCAAGATCACGCCATATTTAACGGCGACCAATCCCCCGTCCGGTTCGAGGCGAACGAGACCGTAGCCGGTGGTTGCAGTGCCGGGGTCAATTCCCAATGCGAGTGTCATTATTAAATAAAAATGGGCGACATGCGTCGCCCATTCATAAAATCGTTATGCGGCTTCAAGAGCGGCGATCGCATCGTCGGAAACTTTGACGTTGTGGAAAACATCCTGCACATCGTCAAGCTCTTCGATGCCTTCGATCATTTTCAGCACCGAGAGGGTTGCATCAGTATCGAGTTCAAGTTCCTGTTTGGCGACCATTCGCAGACCGGCTTCATCGGGCTGGACATGCGCCTGATGCAGCGCATCGGCAATGGTTTTGAATGTATCCACCGGGGCTAAAATCTCTATGGTCTCGCCGCCATCAATCACATCATCGGCTCCGGCCACAACGCCGAGATCGAACGCTTTATCGAAAGACATCTGGCTGGACGGGAATTCAAAATATGCCTTGCGGTCAAACTGCCAGGCGACCGCCCCAGCCTCGGCCATGTTGCCGCCCGATTTGCTGAAGGCGTGGCGCAGGTCAGCGACGGTGCGGTTGCGGTTATCGGTAACGCATGAAACCAGCAGCGCTGAACCGTGCGGGCCATAACCTTCGAGCGTTAATTCCTCGAACGCAGCCGCGTCCTTGTCTTCGCCTGCGCCGCGTTTGATGGCGCGCTCGATGTTTTCCTTGGGCATGTTCTCGGCGCGCGCCTTGTCCACCGCGAGACGCAAGCGGAAATTCGAGTCGATATCACTGCCGCCGTCACGCGCAGCCATGACGATTTCACGCGAAAGTCGGGTGAAGATGGCGCCGCGTTTGGCATCGGCTGCGCCTTTTTTGCGTTTGATGGTGGACCACTTGGAATGACCAGACATAAGAACTCCTTACACCACTCTTGTGGAAATTTTCTCTTTAAGCGCCGAAATTATACTACACAAAAAATCCGACTCCCATCGCCTTCGGCCCGGAGTGAACGACAATGGCGGGCGGCAGTTCGTAAATGGGAATATTGGAAACATTGACGTGGGATTTTAATTCGGCGGCGAGCGCTTCCGCTTCATCCTCCGCCGCGACCTGGAGCACACACAAATGGGCTTCATCCCCGCCTTTGCATTGTTCTGCCACGATCTCCACCAGACGGGCCAGCGCACGCTTCTTTGTCCGCTGCTGTTCGAACGGTTCGACCTGTCCATTCTTGACTTGTAAAATTGGTTTGATCTCCAACAACTCGGCCAGCAATTTTTTCGCCCCGCCGATGCGTCCGCCCTTTGCCAGATATTCCAGCGTATCCACCACAAAGTAAAGCCGACCACGCGGGATCATATCTTCGAGCTTCGCCACAATTTCGTTTGCACATTTGCCGGTCTTTGCCATATCGTCCGCCACAAGCACCAGCGACCCCAAATTGCATGAAACCGTTTGAGTATCCACCACGCGCACATCCACACCCGGAAAATCCTGCGCGGCAATCTGCGCCGAACGGACAGTTCCGCTGGCCTTGCTGGTCGGCGCAACTACGATCACACTTTCATTTTGATCACGGGCCTTTTCAAAAATCGGATAATAAAGCGGCGGCTCAGGCGCGGAGGTTTTTGGCAAGGTCGGCGATGCTTTCAACTTTTGCAAAAAAGCGGCGGTATCCAGTTCAGAATCATCATGGTACGAGGAATCGTCGAATTCAACGATTTGCGGAATGAGCGGGATTCCGCGTTGTTTCAGCAGCTCACGCGGCAAGCCGCAGGTAGTATCAGCGACAATAATAGTCATGATGCCTCCAATGAATTCTAATTTCATTTTATGATAGTTAAGTCACTCATACGAAGTGTGTTTTATCCCCTTTTCCAGTCCCACCACTTATTGCTGATAGCGTTTATCCAGATAAATTCAATGTTGGAAATTCCCACTCACAAACTTTTAGTATAGACTCGATGCGTCTTATAAAAATCGATCCCGAAGTTTTCCATATCGCGTTGCATGGTTTCGTTTTCCAGGCCGATCTGCACGATTTCTGCATGGTTGAATTGACCCGAATCTCTCACGGACCTGAAAATTTCACTGTAAAGAATCGCTGTCCCGCCTGAGCCGCGATATTCGGGGAGCAGGCCTGCGCCGTTGATGTTGACCCAATCCGTGCGTTTGAGTTCCCGCAAAAGCGTGATCCAGCCAAAAGGAAATAATTTGCCGTTCGCCTTTTGCAGCGCGGCAGATACGTCGGGATAGGCGAACAAGAAACCGATGGGTTGATCATCCTTCATGACTATCTTGATTAACCTGGGATCTGCAAACCACAGCAGTTGATTTGCAAGCGCGTTTATTTCATCATCCGTCAGCGGCGAATTGCCGGACGTGCCGCGCAAAGCATTGTTATATAACTCTTTGAGCTTTGGGATGAGAACGCGCAGGTCGGAACGTTTTTTATAACGCGTGACGCGCAAACCGCGGCGAGATGCGATCCGATCAGCGAGTTCATGAATGCGTTCGGGGAATTGAATGTTCGCGCCCAGGTAACCTGAAACAGCATCGTTCTGTTTGACGAATCCCTGCGTCTCGATCAGGCTGACATAGTATTCAGGATTGTACGGCAATCCAAAAGCAGGTCGATGCTCAAAGCCTTTTATGAGCAGGCCAAATCCATCCAGTGGAGTAAAACCTTTTGGGCCAGCAAGCTTTGTCAGGCCGCGTGCGCGCGACCAATCAAATGCGGATTCAAATAACCCGGTGGCTGCATCCAAATTATTTTCACATTCAAAGAGATAGAAGAATGCAGCGGCTTCTTTGTTGTATTCGTTGTAATGGCGATTATCCAAAACCGCGAGGCGGCCAACTGGTCGATCCGATTCGTGAGCGAGGAAAAATGCAGCCTGGGAATGTTTGTAAAACGGATTCCGCTTCGGGTCCAGCCTGATGCGTTCATCCATTTGTAGAGGCGGCACCCACTGAGGAATATCCCGATAAATAGCGAAAGGCAGGTCAAGAAATTCCTTGACCATCTTCTTATCGGAAAGATCAACTGGAGTAATTTTCATGGAAAAGTTTGGCGTGCCGCATCCCCAACATTAATCAGGCTGGTCCTCTGAAATAATTTCGCGCGCCAGCTTTTGTAATTCCTCTGCATCTTCAGTTTTAGCCGCGCGCCAATATTGATCCAGCAAATCCAGCGGGCTGAGACTGCTCACCACTTGATCGGGTGAAATGCGGACGCGCGATTCGATCTGCGGCCGTTTGACCAAATGAAATTCAAATGCGCCTTCAGCATATTTTCGTAAAGCCGCTTCATCGATCAGCGCATCGTATTCGCGCGGATAATCGACCGTCAGCTTGACAATGGCCCCATCCAACTTTTCGACCTTCGGCAGCGCAGCCTTGAGAATCTCCGTCACGTTCTCACCGGAACTCAAAACGGCCCGCCGTTCAATGAACGGACGCGCGCCTGTCAGCTTTTTCCACTCAACTTGCGTCGCGCCTTTTTTCACGTCCGCGATGATGAAATATCTATCGTCCTCGGCCTCGCCAAAATCCACGCGCTCGATCGAGCCGGGATAGATCACCGGCGGATGCGAACCTTCATTTAAGTTCTGCGGTTTGTGAATGTGTCCCAACGCGACATAATCCAGTTTTGGATTCTTCACCATCGAAGCCGAAAGAACAAGATCATTTCCGAGCATGACCATCCGCTCCGAACCGAACTTCGCACCTTCCACCGAAGCATGTGCGGTCAGGATCATTGGCAGGGATGGATCAGCTTCATCCAACCAGCGTTCGACCAGTTCCGAGATATTTTCCTCAACATGCAAAAACGCTTTTTCGGAATCCACTTCGCCGACCGAAGCCATCAAACCGGAGCGCGCGATCCACGGCATGGCGATGACTTGTACCGGCAAATCCCATAAATCTTTGGGTTCTAAAAATTCCGGCTTCTGCAAAACGCGCACAAACGGAATCTTCAACGTATCAAATTCCTGAACGGCATGCGCGCGGCCAACGGCCGGAGAAATATCGTGATTGCCAATCAACAATAAAGTTGGAATCTGCGCTTCCGAAAGCCGCATGATGCGCCTGCCCCACTCACGCTGGAAGGTCGGCGCGGGCGAGCGATCTTTATATGCGTCGCCTGCAAAGATGACCATATCCACTTTTTCGTTGATGGCCGCGTCCACAATCGCATCGAGCGATTTCAAAAAATCAAGCACGCGCAAAGGCAAACCCGTCTCGGGATCGTGGCGGCCATAGTTGGCCATGTCAATGTGTGCATCGGCAAAGTGTAATAGCTTCATAGTTCAATAGTTTTATAGTTCAATGGTCAAATAGCTTTATAGTTGAGCAGTCATGACTTTCTTAGATATCCAATCATGCCGTTGATGGGACGTTTGGCTTCGGTCGCAAGATTATAGGCCAAAACCTGTTCTTCCTGATTAATATAATTGCGATCGAGCGCCAGGTAGATTTCAGATTGCACTTCACTGGCTGAACGTCTCGCGATTTTCAAAAAACGAATAAATTCAAGATTTGTTCCTGCGTCAAAACCTTCGGCGATGTTATGCATAACCGACCCAGCCGCGTCTTGGATTTGTCCGCCCAAATGAAAATCCTTGACGAATTTTGGGTGCGCAGTCAGATCGTAAATAACATTGGCAAGCTGGCGTGCCTTCTGCCAACTCTGCAAATCTTCAAATCGTTCAATTTTCGCCATCGCAATTTCCTCCACCTTTTTATTTGTATCAACCCAACCAACTACCCAGCCATCAAACTGCAAAACCA
>JAJYOH010000332.1 GCA_021796315.1 Chloroflexota bacterium | reverse complement strand
AAGAAGAAACTGGCCGGAAAAACGAACAATAATCCAAGCGTGCGTTGAGCGGTGGCATGACGGAATCCCAGTGGGCCTATGATCAACTTATAAAGCAGCATCGCCGATGCCAGAAAACAAAGGTTTGAAAGTATAAGCCCGACGAGAATGTAATAACCGTTCGGCAAGTCCAAGCCGAACCATCCCAAACTCTTGACCAGATATGGATAGAGCGGAAAGAATGCCATGTTGCTGTAGGCGGTTTTCAGATTGACAGAGGCCTGATATCCATCCTTGATAATCGAGAAATACCAGCGCGAATCCCAACGGGCAAAAATATCGAGAGGGAAAACGCGCGTAAGGAAATAGCCTCTTTTGACATAAGTGATATAGCTCGGGTTGGAC
Organism: Chloroflexota bacterium; assembly: GCA_021796315.1. Next base: position 6,450 of record JAJYOH010000332.1, on the reverse strand, counting down.
AGGTAATTTCCCGTTGCGAAATAAGCGACCAGCACCCAGATGGAACGCGTAACCAGGAACGGAAACAAGATTGACTTCCAAAACCAATCGCGGGGTGCGTGGGGATTTTCGAAAAATTGCCTGACTTGAATCATGAATCTCCAAATTTTTAGCGTCGCTGCGAGGGGCTATTTCCCCCGAAGCAGTCTCCCAAATTGCAGTGGGGATTGCTTCGCCGTCCTCACTACGTTCGGAACAGCGGCTCGCAAAGACGTAATATTCTTATTTTGCATACGACCCCAAAATAATTTGGGAAAATTATAACAGGAACAACCCAATAAAAAATGTGACAGCAGTTTAGACTGCTGTCACATAATTGTCGGGGCGAGAGGATTTGAACCTCCGACCTCTTGCACCCCATGCAAGCGCGCTAGCCGGACTGCGCCACGCCCCGATTTGCAGACGGTATTATAGCCTCCTTCAATGATTCTGGCAACGAACGCTCTTATGATTTTTGATACAGCTTATGTTCAATGACATAATCGTATACAGATGGAAGCAGATAATAGCGGAACGGCAATCCGCTGGACGCGCGCCGACGGATCTCGTGCGAGGCGATTTCAAGCAGGGGTGCATCCACAAAACGGACCTTGTCCGTGATGCCCGGAATTTGTTTTTCCAACGCCGACAGTTCCACCGAGTTGCTGGGGCGGCGCATCACGCCGATTTGACGGCAGGCCGCCACCAGGTCCGCGGGACGATACCAGGTCGGCAGGTCGCGCAAGGAGTCGCCTCCGAGCAAAAGGATTAAATCCACGCCGGGGTATTTATCCGCCAGCACTTGCAGCGTATCGAGTGTGTAGTGCGGGCCGGGACGTTCCATTTCCATTGTGGAAAGTTCGAAGGCGGGTTCGTCTTTGAGCGCAAGCTTGAGCATCGTCAGCCGATCTTCTATGGGGCTGATCGGTTGCTGGAGTTTGTGCGGAGGCGTGGGAGTCAGCACCCACAGCAGACGCGTCAGGTTGAGCTGGGCGCGGGCTTCGGCGGCAAGGATCAGGTGTCCGAGGTGAGGCGGGTCGAACGTCCCGCCGAAAATACCGATGCGTTCATTCATGCAGCAAAGTATATCTTAACCGCAAATAAAACCCGCTTGTTCCTGCGTGGTATACTCTCGCAAGGTCCCCCAAAAGTCAGACTCATCATCCAAAAAAGCGGCTTCGTGGGCGCGAATGATGCAAGCCGTCAACGCAGTGGAGCAGGGGGGTACAGCCCGAATCTTTTGGCGGGTTTGACCGGTCAGAGGGATGAGATCGGTCAACTGGCGCGCTCAGGTACTGGCAAAGAACTCACTTAGGAGCAACATGGCCAACTTGAAAATTTTATCCTTCGGCGCGGGAGCCATTGGCACGTACATCGGCGGCTCGCTGGCTTTGGCTGGCGGGCAGGTTGTATTTGTTGAACAGCCTTCGGTGGCGGGCGAATTAAGACAGCGCGGTTTGCGGCTCGACCTGACGATTGATAAAAGACGAAAGATGAAGAAAGCGTCGGTTATCAATCCATCAGCGTTTGTTGTGGCCGGTTCGCTCGAGGATGCCTTGCGTTACGGTCCATTCGACGTGGCGTTGTTCGCCTTGAAATCTTTTGATACTTCCGCCGCGCTCGAAGGCATGCAGCCTTTCGTCGAAAAACTTCCACCGGTTTTGTGTTTGTCGAATGGCGTGGACAACGAACCGGCGCTTGCAAATTTGCTTGGCCCCGATAAAGTCATTCCGGCGACTGTAACCAGCGCCATCGGACGCCGCGGCGCGGGCGATATTGTTTTGGAAAAATTACGCGGCGTTGGCATCGCCACTTCGCATCCACTCTCGGATCGGCTGCTGGCCGCCGCCAATTCAGCCTTTCTCAACGCTGAAGCCTTTTCCAACGCGGCCGCCATGAAGTGGTCCAAGATGCTGACCAATCTCATCGCCAACCCAACCTCCGCGATTCTCGATATGACTGCCGCACAGGTTTTTGCGAATCCAAAACTTTATAAATTTGAGATCGAAATGTTGCGCGAATGCTTGGCTGTGATGACCGCGCAAGGCATCCCGGTTGTAGATTTGCCCGGCACGCCCGCCCGCGCGCTGGCTTTTGCAACGCGCATGCCTTTATGGTTATCCAAGCCTTTGCTCGCTCGCGCCGCAGGCAGTGGACGCGGTGCCAAGATGCCATCCTTTCACATCGACCTGTATTCTGGCCGCGGCAAATCCGAAGTAGAATATTTGCACGGCGCGGTCGTCAGGGCGGGGGAGAAGTTCGGCGTGCCGACGCCTGTCAACAAGGTTCTGACCGAAACGCTGATGAAATTGACAAACAAAGAAATTCCGCTCGAAGAGTTTGCCCGTCACCCGAAGAAATTGCTCAATCGGCTAAAAAGTTAGAAAGTTTACAAGTTGGCGCGTTTCAACTTCGAACTTGCCATCCTGCAAACCTGGTAACTTAATAAGTGGTGATACAATACGCCTCCTGTTGGTAAGCCATGGACACGAAATCGAAATTTCATCTCGTTACACCGCGCCCGGAAGTGGAGATCCATCTCCCCGACGGGCGTGTTTTATCCGGCCCGCGCGGATCACAAATCGGCGACTTTCTCAAAACTATTGAATCTCCTGCGCCTATCGTGGCCGCGGTCGTGGACGATGAACTGCGTGAATTGACGTTTCCCATCGATATCGACATGCAGGTCCGGCCTGTCACCATGTCCGACTCCGACGGTTCGCTCATCTATCGGCGTTCGCTGAACTTTTTGCTTGAGATGGCTTTTGGCGACCTCTTCCCAAAAGCACGCTTGACGATTGACTATTCGATCTCTTTCGGCGGCTACTACTGTCAGGTGAGCGGACGCGGCCCCTTGTCTGAAAAAGAGATCGCGACGCTCAAATCACACATGCTGGAACTCATTCGAGCTGATCTGCCCTTCGTGAAAAAGGAAATCCCGCTGCAGGAAGCCATCGAATATTTTCGTTCGATTGGTTATGAAGATAAAGTCCATTTGCTCAACTATCGCCGCAAGGATTTTCTTACACTCTATCGTTTTGGCGAGCGCATGGACTATCATCATGGCTATATGGTTCCGTCCACCAGCTATCTGAAATGGTTCGATCTTTTTGCGACCAACGGCGGTTTCACTTTGCGTTTTCCGCGCCGTCGCGCGCCAACTCAACTCGAACCGATCACCGAGTATCCCAAACTGCTGACGGCCTTCCGGCAATATGGCAATTGGCTCACACGTCTTGGCATCGATAACGTCGGCCTGTTGAACGATGCCATTCAGGAAGGACGCGCCAGCGAAGTTGTGCTCGTCTCTGAGGCTTTGCATGAACAGAACGTAGCCGAAATTGCCAGTCAAATTGCCAAACGTGAATCACAGATCGTTTTGATCGCAGGCCCCACATCTTCAGGCAAGACGACTTTCTCGCGCCGCCTCACAGTTCAACTCCTCGCCTTGGGCATCTCACCTTATCCGCTCGAACTCGATAATTATTTCCTCGACCGCGACAAAACGCCGCTTGGCTCCGATGGCCAGCCTGATTTCGAATCGCTCGAAGCGGTTGACCTGCCGTTGATCGCCGAGCATCTCGAGCAATTGCTGGCGGGCAAAAGGGTTCAATTGCCGCGCTATAACTTCAAGACGGGACAAAGCGAATCGGGTGCACATCTTCAACTGCGACGCGGCCAGCCTGTCATCATGGAAGGCATCCACGGACTCGATCCCCGCCTCCTGCCCTCGACTTTGGCCGGGCGCGCGTTTAAGATCTATGCCTCGGCCCTGACCCAGCTCAACCTCGACCGCCACAACCGCGTCTCGACCACGGACACGCGCCTTATCCGGCGCATCGTACGCGACGCGCGTGAACGCGGTTACTCCGCCGCACAAACCATCTCACGCTGGGAGTCTGTCCGCCGCGGCGAGAAGATACACATCTTCCCGTATCAGGAAAACGCGGACGTAATGTTCAACTCGGCGCTGGTCTATGAACTGTCTGCGCTCAAACCGCTGGCCGAGCCTTTGCTTCGCCAGGTCCCGCACGGTACACCTGAGTTCATCGAAGCCAAACGTCTGCTGGCCTTCCTCGAATGGTTCCTGCCGCTTCAGCCGGAACTTATTCCCGAGAATTCCATCGTGCGCGAATTCATCGGCGGCTCGGTTTTGAAAGACTTCACGGTCTGGAAAAATAAATAAAAGCGAAGTGGACACCATATTACTTCTGCGACTCCACGTCTTTGGATTTTATCTTTAGATCTATGGCAGGCTTGAGATCTGCCGAAACTTTCTCAACACCGCAAACGACAAAACCAGGCCAATGGTTGCGAACAAACTGATCGCAAGACTTAGACCGATACGTTGCGACAGCGCGCCAACGGCCAGGTTGCCAAATGGGGCAAAGCCAAAGAACGTCAAGGTGTACAAACCCATTACACGCCCACGCAAGGCATCATCCACACGGGTTTGCAGCAATGTGTTGATCAAGGTAAATTCCATCATAAAACCCACACCCAGTCCAAATGCAAGGACCAGGCTGACAACCAGCCAGGGCGTAAAAGCAAACGCGGTCAGGAGCAGTGGGAAAGCGATACTGGCCCATCCCAGCCAGGAGCCGCGCCACTTTGGACTGTGATGATTGGCGATCATGAACGCGCCGGTCACGGCTCCGACACCGGTAGCGGCGGTGATCCAGCCATAAACGGCGGCGCCCCGCTTTAGAATCTGCTCCACAAAAGCCGGGAGAATAGTGGAATAAGAAATACCGAACACGCTGAAGATCAGCGCCAGCAACAACAACCCGGATAAGTCAGAATGTCTGGAAACATAACTAACTCCACTTTTCAACTGTACCCACGAGGACTCTAGCTGGCGCCTCTGAACATGGGGTTTGAGTTGCATTGCCCATAACCCGATGATCACCGCAAAGAAGGAAATTCCATTGATCGTGAAGCACCAAGCCGCGCCCAATATCGCCAACAAGATACCGGCAAAAGCCGGGCCGATGACACGCGCGCTATTGAACATCATTGAATTTATAGCAATGGCATTTGGCAGATCATCCTTGCCGACCATCTCAACTACAAAAGCTTGACGCGCCGGGGCGTCAAAAGCATTTACCAGTCCCAGTCCGGCCGCCAACAAGATAATGTGCCATTCCTGCACCATATTTGTAAAAGCCAGCACAGCCAGGATAAATGCAAGCAGCATGGCAGATGCCTGGGTTAGAATGAGCAAACTCCGCTTTGGAACACGATCCACGATCACCCCGCCCCACGGGGAAACGATCAGGGTTGGAATGGCAGACGCGAACCCGACAATGCCCAACGTCAGGTCGGAGTGGGTGATTTGATAAACCAGCCAGCCCTGCGCGATGATCTGCATCCACGTTCCGGCGTTCGAGACAAGTTGTCCGCCAAAGTACAGTTGAAAATTGCGGTGACGAAGCGCGGCAAAAGGGTTGTTGCCCGGCTCTCCGATCGGTTCAATGGGTTGTTCTTGAGAAATTGGTTCTTCCATGTTCCTCGTTTCATGTTTTCAAAATTAAAGCATACGGCCTGCCAAAATAATTCCAGAAACACGCAGGACAAAAGATATTTCATCTGTGGTTTGGCGAAAATCCTTTGAGTACCAAGGCTGTGGATGCAAATTCTTTGACGACGTTGTGAGGGGCGTTTTCCCCCAAAGCAATCTCCTAAATTGTGATGAGGACTGCTCACCAGCACTTGCACCAGGTGCAAGTGCCGCCGCGAAGAACGGCGGCTCGCAAAGACGTAATATCCTTATTTTGCATACAGACCCTGTTAATTCTTGCCGGGAGTTCAATTTTACTCCCGATGCACTTTCCAGACTTGATTAGAAGCTTAAGTTAAAACCTTGTTTTTTGCCTGCACTGCGACGAAGGAGTGCAGGCACACGTGTGCAAGAATTGCCTGCCCTCGTAGAGGGTTGCAGGCTTCGTGGTAAAACTCTTTCGGCTTGTCCGAGTTAGGTAGAATGGAGAAAATAAGGAGAACAACCATGCCCAAACCCCGCGCACGCGCTCTCGGAATTCCGTTCGAAGGCACGCCCGGACCACTAAATGCCATCACAGATTTACCCGGCATCGAAGTCGGTTATGCAACAGTTATCGAAGGCCAGTCTGCGCGCACCGGCGTGACCATCATCCACCCACGCGGCAAAACGAATCACGATCCCGTCTTCGCCGGCTGGTTCCCTTTCAATGGAAACGGCGAGATGACCGGCGCGGCCTGGATCGATGAAGGCGGCCTGCTGGAAGGACCGATCGGCATCACCAACACTCACAGCGTAGGCACCGTGCGCGACACAATTATTGAGTGGCAGATCAAACAGGGAGCCATTTTTCAAAGATGGTCATGTCCGGTCGTCGCCGAGACGGCCGATGGCTGGCTCAACGACATGAACGGCTTTCATATCAACGCTGG
>JAJYOH010000331.1 GCA_021796315.1 Chloroflexota bacterium | reverse complement strand
GGTTGTCCTTGCATCCCATTTCACGGTTTGCGTGCCGGGAATGGAAGCCGAACCACGCGTGAGGACAAAAACTTTATGCCCATCTGCAAGAAAGGATTTTACAAGAGCGCGGCCCAAAAAACCGCTGCCACCCGCGATCATCACATTCATTTCGCTACTCCATTTGGAAAAAACGCATCATTTTAAGCGCAGTTAAGAAAAATTTCCGGAGTCAATAACTGGCAGTATAATCATGCACATTAATTGAGGCATGATGCAGGAACCCGTGCTGGTACTCAATGCTAATTTTGAGCCAATTCATGTGTGCTCAACACGACGGGCCATCAGTTTGATCCTTGCAGGCAAAGCCGACATGATCTTGAACGGTCGCGGACACATCCGCACGATTAGTCAATTGCTTCCGCGCCCTTCGGTCATCCGGCTGGAAACTCAAATTCATCGACCGCGTCCTCGTGTCAAATTAACACGCCGTGAAGTTTTCAGGCGCGACAATTATACCTGTCAGTATTGCGGGAGACATAATATCAACCTGACCGTGGATCACGTCATTCCGCGCCACATGGGTGGGCAGCACAAATGGACGAATCTGGTAACAGCTTGTTCGGCCTGTAATCATCGCAAAGGCGGGCGCAGTATGGAAGAGGCGCACATGCGCCTTGCACACATTCCTGCGGAACCGCCCGCAAACGCGGCTTATATCTTTGGGCGGCATCTTTCAGATAACGGCGAATGGGGTCCTTATATCTCGGGTTGGTAAAATATCAATTCCCTCTCGAATTTTTGAGGGGGAATTTTTTCAAAAGTCGAGCACCATGAAATCTTTTGCCAGCACAACCTCGCCGGGAAAGGCGCTACGTGCCTCGGCCACCGGGTCACCGGCCGCATACTTTCCAGTTGAGTAATGGATCAGATACAACTTGCCCACTTCCGCTTTTCTGGCAACCTCACCGGCTTGTTTTGCAGAAGAGTGCCCGATTGATTCCCCGGTAGCTTCGTGAATCAAAACATCCACACCTTCGCTCAAGCGGACCATTTCATCACAAGGCTCCGTGTCACATGAATACGACATGGACCGATTGGAGCTTTTGAATCCAATCCGCAGACCGATACTGGGAATCATGTGGCGAACCGGTGAAGCATGGACGGTGAAATCGGAACAATCCAACACCGGCGACATTTCTTTTGTGGGAATTCGGTAAAAAACGACGGGGAAAAAATCAGGCCAATCGGACCAGTTATACAACCCCATCATGGTCTCCACGCGGTCGAGCGTGTGATGTAACCCATAAATATTGAGCGGACGCTGACGCCCCATCAACCACATATCCATCAATAGGAGCGGGATTCCTGAAACGTGGTCCGGGTGAAAATGCGTAACGACGACATCGGTCAGGGTGTTGAAATCCACCCCGGCTTGCTCCAACCGCTGAATGGGATTGCTCACCGAATCGATCAGCAATGTGCGTTCATCTCCCACGATCACCATATGCGTGTTTTCACTACCCTTCGTAGGGATCGCATTCGATGAGCCAAGGATGATTACTTTCGGCATGATTTATTTTAGCAAGAGAAACATCCAATGAAAAGTGACAACCTTCATATTACAAATATTGCCTCATCTTTGCATGACACTGAGCAAAAGCCCGGGTGTAACATAAGCCTCGATCACTGCAGCAACAGCCAGCAGAGGTATCACCACACCGAGAAAGATCTTTACCCAATCAGCAAACAACTCGATCATCACCTCACCCATCGATTTTCCCACCTGCGGCGTGACAATAGACGCGCCCATATACAGCACCACTGCACTGCCGATCATCAACGCCGGGATTTCAAAAATCCCATGCGGTGCAACCCCTGCCAGGAATATTGGCCACGGACTAACGCCGATCAACTGAAACAAGGCAAACACCCCACCAAGCAAGCCGATATTTGCCATGTAAAGCAAAACACCCAGCACGCTAAAGGAAAACAACCCGGCAAAAAAGATGAGAGCCACCGCGCGGGTATTATTCAAGAAAAGAAATGGCGCGTTGATCTTATTTCCCAATCCCGCCAGTTGGGGCAATTCGCTTATATTATCCACCACCTTTTGAATTTTCTCAGGCGAAACAGCTTTGACAGTTTGCGACACATTGACGATGACCCAATCATAGGTCATCCAAGTACTGGCTGCTGCGATCAAGACCGTCAATAAAAAGGCAGGAGAAATCCGGCGCAGGGTTCCGCCTAAAACGCGCCCATACCAATCACCAAAAGACTTTGCCTCGCCAAGAAAATTCCGCCAGAATGTGCGCCACATCCAGCGCAGGTTGATCACGTCAATTTCACGGCCAAGCAGGTATTCACGTTGAAAATGGGCAATGCCCACACGAATCAACAACAACGCAATGATCATCACGCCTGCAATCGCCAGCCAGAGCACCTGCTCATTTCCCCAGAAAAGCATCACGGCTTCGCCTTGCATCAAAATCGCCACAGGAATCACGATAAAAGAAGCCAGCAAATTTGCAGCCTTTACCGAAGTGGACTGCACTGAGATCACAATCGCCGCACTGACCATCAAGGTCGCGTGTGCCGTGGTCAACAAGAACAACTGCACCATCACGATCAAGGACGGCATGTTCAATTGTTGGCGGCTGACCATGACAAGATAAAGCGCAATGGAAAGATAACTTGCGACCAAAGGTGTAGCTACACCCACCAAAAGTTTTCCAAAATACAACTGCCAGTTATCGAGCGGAGCGCTCAAAATAGGCTCGATGGTACCGCGTTCTTTTTCACCCACAAAAGATTCCAATGCAACCACAAGCGAGACTGTGATCGGAAAGAAGCCAATAATCATGATCGAGAACGGCACGAACCGATCCAAAATCAAATTTGCCTGATATTGATTCAAGAAATCCACGGTTTGCTTGGCGAATTCATTCATCAAAAACGGGAAGCATAGCACAAGGATGGACATCGGCGCCAGCACACGCCAATCACGGAATTGGTCTCTCAATTCACGTCCCGCCACAAGCCAGACCGGTTTGAGTTTAGTGAACATTTTCGCTTCCTTTGGCGTCCGCCATCACTTTGAGATAAACCTGTTCGAGTGTGCGCGGCTCTTCCTGAAAAGCCATCACCGGCGCGGACTTTTTAGATAAGCTCTTCAACATCAGTGGATTCGACTCCTGCGGCCGCTCTACCCGGACCTTCAAACTGGTCGCCGTCCGAGAAAGAAGCACCACATCCTGGGGTAATTCCAACCCACTCGAATCCCATGCTTCGCTAAACTTGATCTCATATTCTGGCGGACCAAGCACATCTCGTTTCATATCATCCAAAGTACCTTGCAACAAAATCCGTCCACGATAAATGATGGCGATCTGGTCTGCCAACGCCTCCACCTCGGTAAGATTATGCGAGCAGATGACAATCGTGCGCTGTGACGATTTCAAGCGGGCAATCTCGTCCCTCACCAGCCGCGCAGACTCAGGGTCCATGGCTGAAGTGGGTTCATCCAAAAGAAGCACACCGGGGTCATGCATCATGGCACGAGCCAACGCCAATTTTTGGCGCATGCCTTTTGAATATTCGCCGATCCTTCGATGAGCAGCTTCGGCAAGCCCAAAGTATTCAAGCAAATGGTCACTACGTTTTTTTCGTGCCACTTCATCCAGGTTGTAGATCTGCCCGAAAAAATCCAGATACTCTATGGCGGTCATACGCATGTACAAACCGTGTTGCTCAGTGAGCACACCCACAGCAGAACGGACATCATGTCCATTTTTTACAACGTCATGGCCAGCCACTCTTGCCCAGCCATGTGTGGGAGTGAGAAGAGCCGTCAACATGCGGACAGTAGTGGTCTTGCCCGCGCCATTTTGGCCGAGAATTGCCAGGATCTTGCCCGCATCTACAGAAAGGTTTACAGAATCCACCGCTACGAAATCGTTGAATTGTTTGGTCAGTTCGTGAGTTTCTATCATCATAAGATTATTTCTTTCTCATACAGGAAACAGGGATTTCAAAATTGGGAAGAACGTGAAAGCTATTGTATTCCCCTCTATATGGCATTTACCTTCACAGGGGCCTTACAGTTTTCAGATGGAGCGGCGGCGCAAAACCATACCAGTCCCCACAACTACAAATACAAGCGCAAAAAACACCTGATTGATGTTAACCCCATATACAAGCGATACATCGAGGCGAAGGAATTCCAGCAAAAAACGGGCAAGCGAATAAAAACCAAGATACACAAAAAAGAGGTCGCCTGTTTTTAATGTCCCTGCAAAACGGCGCACAAGCCAAAGCAGGAGGGCCATGTTGGCAAAACTCAAAAGCGATTCATACGCAAACAACGGATGATAGAAATTCACCGTCTCAAATCCGCTCAAGCGAAAGCCGGGATCGATAAATATTTTCCATGGCAGGGTTGTGGGCAAGCCATAGAGTTCCTGGTTGAAATAATTCCCGATGCGCCCGATGGCTTGGGCAAGGGCAAGTCCGGGTGCGAGGATATCGGCCAATTCCAGAAAACTAAATTCGTTTCTGCGTGCAAAATACAAAAGTGCAAGTACGCCGCCGATCCACGCGCCGGGAATGCCCAAACCACCGATCCACAACGCGGCGACATCCACCGGGTGGGAAAAATAATATTGGGTCGTCAGACCAAACCCAACGGAAGAAAGAGGCGGGGTGAAGATATGCCAAAGGCGCGCACCAATCGTCCCCCAGATCGCCAAAGGCAGGAAAAGATAAAAGATGACTTCAGGGTCGTACCCGTATCGTTTGGCTTGACGCGCCGCGAGCAAAGCGCCGCTTGCCGCTCCGAGTGCGATCAGGATCCCGTTCCAGCGAATAACCAGAAAACCGAATGAAAGACCTTCTGGCATGTTACTGCAAATACTCTTTGGTCTTGGCAGCTTGCTTCATGCGCGCATGTCCCTGCACGCGCACATACGCAATACGTTGAAGTGCTGTGATATTGCCAAGCAAGGCAATGATACAAACCGCGATAAACGGCTGGTTGAAAATAAGCAAAGGGATCAAAACAATGTAACGTTCCACGCGAGTCAGGATTCCCACCTTGGCGGTAAATCCCAATCCCTCGGCACGCGCCTTGACATACGAAACCAGCACGGACCCGGCCGTCGCAAGGAAGGTGACCACCACACCAGGATAATTTTCCTGTGTAAGGAAATAATATAAAAGCCCGCCGAAGGTGATGAATTCAGCATAACGATCACTGACTGAATCGACGAACGCGCCAAAATCACTGGGCTCACCTTTCAGGCGTGCCATGGTCCCATCCAATACATCTACAAGGACAAAGACCAGCAAGACAATGCCGCCAATGGTCATCATGCCCTGTGAAATAATAAACGCGCCAATCGTGGTCCCAGCCAATCCCAATAACGTAATGCTGTTTGGAGTTAATCCTGTACGATTTAGGAACCGCCCCGCGGGGTCTATGATGCCCTTGAAAAGAAGACGTAATCTATCGGTGAAAGTTGGTTTCGGATTCATGTGAATAGAATGTCCAGTATGTTTGAGAGGATGGCAGGATTCTTATCCCGCTTTTCGAGCAACTATTCTTCCTGCTTTTCTTCGTCTGCCAGGTCATCTTCACTGATGAGCACTTCCCGCTCCTTACCGCCGCCTTGGGAGGGACCGACAACTCCCATATCTTCCAATTGATCGAGTAGACGTGCCGCGCGCGGATAACCGACCCGTAAGCGGCGCTGCAACAACGAGGCAGATGCACGCTGGCTGCTTCGCACGATGGATACGGCTTGTTCGATCAGCCCGTCATCTTCATCTTCACCGGGTTCCTGCAAGAGTTTTTCCCACGGCGGGGTCTCTTCGGCTTGACTGGCGTTCTTTTGCCAATGAGCAATGATGCGCTCGATCTCCATATCGGTGATCAATGCGCCCTGCGCGCGTACGGGCGTACCAACCTCGGGGTTGAGGAAGAGCATGTCACCGCGGCCAAGCAAAGATTCAGCGCCGGTGTAATCCAAAATAACGCGGCTATCGATGCTCGAAGCCACTGCAAAGGCAAGCCTCGCAGGGAAGTTGGCTTTAATCAAGCCTGTGACAACGTCAGTGGATGGGCGCTGCGTGGCAACGACAAGGTGAATGCCCGTTGCGCGGGCCATCTGCGCAAGACGGACAAGATTATGTTCGGTCACATCCGGGGCAGACATCATTAAATCAGCAAGTTCATCAATCATCACCACAATTCGCGGCAGGGCCTTGCCACCAGTTTTGCGGGTCACCTTGCGGTTGTATGCCTCAAGGTCACGGGAGTGCATGCTTTCGAGAAGACGGTATCGATGTTCCATCTCGACCACAACCCAACGTAACACACCAAGGATACGCTCGACATTAGTCTCAACTTTGCCGTATAAATGTGGCAATCCATTGAAACGGATCAATTCCACCATCTTGGAGTCGATCATCACCATACGCAAATCTTCCGGTGTATTGCTCATGGCAAGACAGGCAGCAATGGCAGTGATACAAACCGACTTACCAGAACCCGTGGAACCTGCAATCAGCAGATGAGGCATACGGGCAAGGTCCGCGATCAACGGATTTCCCGACACATCACGTCCGAGGGCAATAGTCAACGGAGCGCCGACCTTATTGAAGGCTTCTGATTCAAGCAGCGTCTTCAAGCGGACAACGGCGCTGTGCGTATTCGGAACCTCGATACCCACATACGGCTTACCGGGTACTGGCGCTTCGATACGCAAACGCTGGGCAGATAAGGCAAGCGCAATATCTTTTTCCAAGGAAGCGATCTGCGCAACACGAACCTTCATCTGTTGCAGCGCCGCTTACGGGTC
>JAJYOH010000330.1 GCA_021796315.1 Chloroflexota bacterium | reverse complement strand
TGATGGATATTGGAATTTGTCTGTCCGGGGGCGGCGCGCTCTTACAGGGACTTGCCGATCGCCTGACAGATGAACTTAAGCTGCGTGTTTGGGTGGCGGAAGATCCATTGACCTGTGTGGCGCGCGGCGCCGCCTTCATTTTTGAGGATATGGATAATTTGAGCCGTTATCTGGTCGGCTTGGAGCGCGGCAGTACTCACCACGGCGCATAGAGCCTGCAGACATTTGCGCTCTGTGCTATGATCTAAAGAATGAAGGATCTGTTTTCCCGCACTTTGCAAACCACCATTATTTTCTTGGTCATCGGGGGAATACTAGTACTTTCCTTTGGCGGTTTCTTTAGTTCAGTTAGCAACCGTTTCACTGGCGGATTAGTCTCCACACAAGAATGGTTCGCTACGCGCTCTCAGGCCATTCAGGAATTCCTGGCTGCGCCGCGTGACATCGTAAATCTGCGAAGCCGGAATACCGAGCTGGAGAAGCAAGTCTCTGATTTGCAGGCACAGGTAATCAATCTTCAACAACGCGTCAATGAGACCGAGATACTCGCCGCATTGGTGGATTTTTCAAGAACCAACCCTGAAAGCAGTTACAAAGCCGCCTCGGTCATTGGCCGTGACCCAAGTCCATTCCTGCATTACATCATCATCAATCGCGGCTCAAATGACGGCATTCTGCGCGGCATGCCGGTTGTGACGAGCGAAGGCCTGGTCGGCCGTGTAGATGCAGTCATAGCAGACGCAGCACGCGTTCAATTGATCACTGATCCGGCATCATCCGTGAATGTGCATCTTAAGAATGCTAATACAGATGCCATGCTGGTCGGTTCCGTCACCGGCGATATTTCTCTCGACCTCATCTCGCAAGACGCGACTATTCAACCGGGCGATCTTATTTTGACTTCAGGTTTGGGCGGCGGTTTTCCGCCAGACTTGATCATCGGGCAGGTAGTCAATATCCGTAAACGCGCCGCTGAACTCTTTCAACAGGCCACTGTCCAGTCCGCTGTAGATTTCAGCCGTCTGCAAATCGTTCTGATCATCACCAATTTCCGGGCGGTCGATATTGCTCCGCTCGTCCCCACCACCACTCCCTGATATGCGTAACATAATTGCACTTCCTTTGCTTGGACTGGCTGTAATTCTACAGTCGGCCATTGTCAGCCAATTCTCCCTGCTTGCGGGCTACGCCGACCTGGTGCTAGTTGTCCTGGCTGCCTGGGCCTTGCAGGACGGAGTCACAACGGCTTTTCATTGGGCATTTCTGGCGAGCCTCATGATTAGCTTCTCTTCGCATTTACCCTGGTTTATCTATATGGCCGGATATTTCAGCGTGGTCCTTTTTGCTTTATTGCTGCAACGCCGCATCTGGCAGGCGCCTTTGCTGGCAATGTTCAGTGTGACTTTTTTAGGGACATTGGTGATGCACCTTTTATCGTACGCCTATCTTCGCATCGTCGGGGACCCCTTACCGTTTCGCGACTCAATGGGCCTGATCACACTTCCAAGCCTTTTGCTGAATTTGCTCCTTGCGATTCCGCTTTATGGCTTCATGCGCGACATTGCCCGTTGGGTTTTCCCATCCATGGAGAAAGCATGAGTTTACCTTCTTCACCCCGCAGTTCCCGTTTTGAGACCTGGCGATTGTTCGTAATTTACGGAGTGATCCTGCTGGTCCTAACCACTTTGCTGGGACGTCTTATATCCATGCAAGTCTTCAATAGTCAAACTTACATAGATCAAGCGGTCGAAAATTACACTAAAGCGATTAGTTCGCCAGCTCCGCGCGGAATCATTTATGACCGCAACGGATATATTTTGGCTCGTAACATCGCCTCTTATAACCTCGTCATTACGCCTGCCTACATCCCGGACGACGCGGCGGATGTTCAACGCATCTATCGCGACATCTCAGTTCTTACCGGCGTCCCGGTAAATAGTGGCACGGTGGATGATGCCAAGCTATTTGCTCCCTGCGTCGAGGGACCCGGCATTACTCAATTGGTGGACTTGGGTGATTCATTGGCGCCCTACACACCGGTTGAAATAAAATGCAATATTCCGGAAGACATTGCGCGTCTGGTCGCTGAACGAACCGTAGATTGGCCCGGAGTGGGCGTTGAAACTGTCCCGATTCGCGATTACCCAACCGGTTCATTGACTGCAGATTTGATCGGTTTCCTGGGTCCAATTCCGGCAGCACTCGAGACAAGTTTGCGCGCGAAAGGCTTTGTTCCCAACCGGGACAAGATCGGGTACGCGGGCGTGGAAGATTCTTTGCAGGATGTTTTGGCCGGAATAAACGGCACGCGCGTTGTCCAAGTGGATGTAGCCGGTCAGGAGATTCGCAATCTCCAGCCTCCAGTTGCGCCAACCCCTGGCTACAATGTCACATTGACCATTGATACACGCCTGCAGGCCGCAGCGGAAGCATCATTATTGCAAGAAATCAATTACTGGAACACCTGGTTTTACGGCAAAAGTGGAGGCATTCGCATTTCAAGCGGCGTGGTGATCGCCATGAACCCGAAGACTGGTGAAATCCTGGCGATGGTTTCGTATCCAACTTATGAAAACAACCGCATGGCGCGCTTTATCCCCGGTTATTACTATAATCAACTGAGTCAGGATCCGCGCCACCCGCTTTTGAACAACGCCATCCAGAGTGAATACCCGCCTGGTTCGGTCTTCAAACTTTCTGCGGCAAACGGCGCATTGAATGAGGGCGTTGTGACCACAAGCCAGATCATACAAACGCCGGGAAAATTGGAGTTGTGTGAGCAGTTCACACCCAATGAGCCTTGTATACCGGGCCAGAATATGCGCCCATTCGTGGACTGGATTTACAACATAAACGGAGTGCTTAATCCTGCCGGGTTTGGCTCGCTCGATTTTTATCACTGTATCGCCTACTCCAGCAATGTATGCTTTTACAAATTGGGCGGCGGCTTTGCTAACGAAATCAAGAACGGCGGCCTTGGCATTTTCCGTTTGGGTGAGTACGCCCGCGCCCTGGGATATGGCGCGCCATCTGGCATTGAATTGCCCGGCGAGGCCAGCGGATTGATTCCCGATCCGCAATGGAAACGCATCAATCAAGGCGAAAACTGGTCCACAGGCGATACGTATATCGCCACCGTGGGACAGGGATATGTATTAGCAACGCCGTTGCAGGTATTGATGTCTGGCGAAACGATGGCGAACAATGGAAAATTAATGCAGCCAACCATCGTTCGAAGCGTGGCTGACAGCGAAGGAAAGGTTCAAACCGTCTGGTTTAATCCACAGGATTTCAGCCTTTGGATTCCTCAAACCATAACTGATGAACACGCAAACACTCATCAAGGCTGGCTCAATCTGGGCGATTCTACGGTTGCAGATCAATTGCCTGCCGGCAGTTATCAAATATCGCCCTTTGTGCCCAACATGAAGTGGGACATAACAAAGGACCCCCGCATAGCAGAATACACATGCGAAGCCGGTAACTGCCAGAAAACAGGCCAAATGAAGACCGTGGATCCGGGCGTTGTCAAAAATGTTCAGATTGGGATGAGGCTGGCGGTAACCGATCCACGCGGAACGTTACACAATATCTACGCATCTGATTTCCCTCTGCCAATTGCGATTGCGGGTAAAACCGGCACAGCCGAATATTGTGACGATGTGGCACTCAAGGCAAATCGTTGCCAATTCGGAGCCTGGCCGACTCACGGTTGGACATTATCTTATGCTCCCTACGAAGATCCGGAGATTGTTGTCATGGCCTTCGAATACAACGGCGGCGAAGGCGCCACGGTAGCCGCGCCGGTGGTTGCCAGAGTACTGAAAGCTTATTTCGAATTGAAGTCGATTGATATCGCCAATAGCGGCGGGGGATGACGGGTCATGCTATAATTTGCAGCAACTTGTTGCCTGATGGATGATTTAGTGTCTTTGGTTCAGATCAAAGGATTGCGGGACGGTTTGCTGGTCTCTCTATCCGACGCGGCGTGGGAGGATCAGCACGCAGCTTTGCTGTCCCAAATAGATGAAAAGCAGGCTTTCTTTCAGGGCGCAAGGCTGGCTCTGGACGTCGGTACACAGATTCTCAGAGTCAATGAGATGGTCGAATTACGCGATCATTTATCGGAGCGTAATGTTTCGCTCTGGGCAGTGATCAGCGAATCGCCGACCACAGAAAAGACCGCCCAACTTTTGGGGTTAGCTACCCGCATCTCCAAACCTCGACCTGAAGAGGGCCGCCATATCGAAGTGCAGGATCTCGGCGAAGGCACGGCGCTCTTCCTAAACAAGACAATTCGTTCCGGGGCGCGCATTGAATTTGCCGGCCATGTGGTCGTGCTTGGGGATGTCAATCCCGGTGCTGAGATCGTGGCCGAAGGCAATGTCATCATCTGGGGCCGCTTGCGCGGAGCTGTCCACGCAGGCTCGAAAGGCAACCAGACCGCAGTGGTGTGCGCGCTCGATTTCGCGCCGATCCGGCTTCAGGTCGGGGCGGACGCGATGATTACATCCTATAAAAAAGAAACCGGAAAACCCGAGATGGCGTTTATCCGTGACGAACGAGTCGTGATCGAACCCTGGCAGGCTGGCCAATAGGAAACCTTATGACAGCTCAAGTAATTACCATTTCTTCTGGAAAAGGCGGCGTTGGTAAAACCACCGCGGTCGCAAATATCGCTGTGGCTTTGGCGGCAAACGGCGCCAGGGTCGTTTGCATTGACAGCGACATCGGCCTGCGAAATCTCGATGTGGTGATGGGTCTTGAGAATCGTATCGTCTACGATATTGTGGATGTGATCGAAGGCCGCTGTAAGTTGCGCCAGGCGATGATCCGCGACAAGCATTTATCTGAACTTTATCTGATTCCGGCAGCTCAAACGCGGGACAAGAATTCGGTCTCCCCCAGCGACATGACTCGCCTGTGCGACGAACTGCGTGGCGACGTTGATTTTGTGCTAATCGACTCCCCGGCTGGCATCGAGCGCGGCTTTCGGAATGCCATCGCTCCCGCGGACCGCGTACTGGTTGTGACCAATCCCGAAATCTCCGCCGTGCGTGATGCTGACCGCGTCGTCGGCATTCTCGAAGCGGAGGAAAAACGTTCGACCGCGTTGATCATAAACCGCTTGAATCCGACCCTTGTCAAACAACATGATATGCTTTCGGCCGAAGATGTTTTGGATTTGCTTGGCATTCAACTGATCGGCATCGTCCCCGAAGATGAAGGCGTGATCGTCGGTTCCAATCGCGGTGTGCCTGTGGCACAGGATATGAAGAGCCGCGCCGGGCAAGCTTTTCGCAACATAGCCAAACGCATGCAGGGTGAAGATGTGGTGCTCATGGATTTTGATAAACAAAGCGGATTATGGGACCGCATCCAGAAGATGGCAGGCAAGAAATGATAAACTGGTTTGGCGGACACAAACGCAGCGCCGAGAGCGCAAAGGAGCGCCTGCAGTTGGTGCTCATCCACGACCGCACGGATTTATCGCCTGCAGAATTGAATTCGCTCAAAGACGAGTTAATTCAGGTAATCTCGCGGCATGTGGAAATTGACGCTGACGCCGTGCAAATTGATGTGGAGCATGACGGCCGCTCTCAACGTCTGGTGGCGGACATTCCCTTGCGGAGCATGACACGCCGCCGCGCCGGGTAAACCATGCGCGGTCTTTCCTGGCGCAATTTCGATTTTCTATTACTCGGTGCGGTCATATTGGCCAGCGCCTTCGGTGCGATGATGATTCGTTCGGCCATTGCTGGGAATGAAGGTCTCTTGCCTTTGGGCAATCGTCAAATTTATTTTGCGTTGATCGGGTTAGTGGTCATCGTCCTGCTTGCCAGCATTGATTACCGTTACTGGCTTTCGCTCCATTGGCTCATGTATATCGTCATGATGGCATTTCTTATCTCGCTTTCGGGATTGGGACAAGCTGCTTTCGGCGCTCAACGCTGGTTCCAAGTGGGGGTGTTATTCCTTCAACCGACTGAGTTTGCCAAGATCGTGCTTATTTTGATCCTTGCTCGTTACTTTGAGAAAAGTCAGAATGATCCACGTGATCTGAAATGGCTATTGAAAAGCTTGCTTTGGACCTGGGGCCTCGTCATTTGGATTTTGCTCCAACCTAACTTATCAAACGTGGTTGTAAGTATGGTCATCTGGGGGGGCATGGTCTGGATGAACGGCGTAGATCTGAAACAAATCGCATTGCTGGCTCTAGTAGGCGTCTTGCTAGGGCTTCTTTCCTTTCAATTTCTTCAGCAGTATCAGCGGGATCGCATACTGACTTTTATTAAACCGGATCCGAATGCGACTAATGGCGCGACCTACAATGTACGGCAAGCTTTGATCGCCATCGGCTCCGGTGAATTGTTTGGCAAGGGCTACGGTCACGGCACGCAGACCCAATTGCGCTTTCTCAAAGTCCGCCACACCGACTTTATCTTTTCAGCCACTGCTGAAGAGTTCGGCCTGGCCGGTGCAATTGTTGTCATCGCAATTGAAGCCTTCATTATCTGGCGTTGTTTTCGCGCTGCACAGAAAGCCCGAGATGTATCTGGCGCCATGATCGCCTTTGGCGTTGGGATTTTACTATTCTTCCAGGGTTCAGCCAACATTGCCGTAAACCTGAATTTGATCCCGGTCTCAGGCCTGCCCCTGCCGTTTATCAGTTACGGCGGCTCAGGCTTGATGGCGTTGATGTTGGGAATTGGTCTCGTCGAGAGCGTTGCGATGCGGCATAAATCAATGGACTTTTGATTTGGTTTTGTTCCGAAACATCAGCTTCTAATTCTTTGCTTCAAAATTTTCCTGGAAAGGCTTTGGCATGACCGATTACAC
>JAJYOH010000329.1 GCA_021796315.1 Chloroflexota bacterium | reverse complement strand
TGACGGTTTGGTATGCATGGAAGTGGGTCTAAACATTGAGTTTTGAAATATGCCCTTAAGATCAGCCTTTTACCATTCGCCAAGCATGAAAAATATGTCCGATTGTGTACACCCCTGCCCGTGCGGTTATTATGGGGACGCCGTAAAGGCTTGCACCTGTGCACCTTCGACCGTGACGAAATATCAAAAGAGAATTTCAGGACCCTTGCTGGATCGGATCGATATCCATGTTGAAGTGCCGCGCGTGGATTATCAAAAGCTAAGCAGTGACCGATTGGGGGGATCGTCGAAGACAATTCAAGTTCGGGTTGAAGGTGCTCGCCAGAGACAGCGCGAGCGGTTCGCGAATATGAAATCAACAAATGTGATCGCCAATGCCGATATGCGCGTGGGGGAGGTGCGCCTGTTCTGCAAACTGGATGATGCAGGGGAAAGCTTGATACGAGCCGCGATGGGACAGATGAACCTTTCGGCGCGCGGATATCACCGGGTGCTGAAGTTGGCGCGTACGATCGCGGACCTGGCAGGGTGTGATCAGATCCTGGCTCCGCACTTGGCGGAGGCATTGCAGTATAGGCCGAAGACGATAATGGGGTAAGGGAAATAAAATCAATTATCAATCCTCCCTAAATCAAAACTTAATTTCTCCGAAGTCTCCAAGACCTCTGAAGCCTTACGCGCAAAGAAGAAACGCGGCTGGTGCAATGAGTATCCAGGAAAATTTAGCGAGGTCGGGATTTATAAAACTCAATCCAATTGATACGAGGAATACCAAGGATTGGATCAATAACATAATGGCGGCTGTCAAACCCAATTCAGTGATGGTAAATCAATGACTCAAGAACAATGAGGAGAACGTTGGAGCGAGTTTTGGTCTAACGCGGCCGATTGTGATTGAACGATGATTCCTGTCTACGTTTGAAGCCCCAGTTTCCCGGACATGTTTGGAGTTATGATTTTATGTTGGAGCGAACCCACGGTGGACTTCCTTTTCGGATTCTGATTGTGATTGATGAGTACACCCGCGAATGTTTGGCAGTGCGAGTGCGTAGGCATCTGGATCATGAAGATGTGCAGGAATGCCTGACCGAATTGTTCTGTGTTCGCGGGGTCCCGGTGCATTTGCTTTCAGACAATGGACCGGAGTTCATTGCTAATCTGCTGTGGGAATGGCTGGACAAGCTGAATGTGAAACCGTTGTTCATTGAACCGGGCAGTCCTTGAGAGAACGGTTATATTGAATCGTTCAACAACAAAATGCGAGATGAACTGTTGAACCGAGAAATCTTTTACACTTTGAAAGAAGCCCAGGTCTTGATTGAGTGTTGGAGAAAGGAATACAATTACATCCGACCCCATAGTTCCCTGGGATATCGTCCCCCGGCACCACAAGCCTGGCTACTATCCACAATTCCGCAGCCAGCACTAACATAACCACTGGTACTATTTATTGGGGCAGGTCACATGGGTCAATGAGTGATTGCGGTATTATCACTACCAAAGACCTCACCTGTCTCTGGGAATGCGCCCTCCTCTGCTAAAACAACTGTGACATTTTAAAGTGTACATTGCGCCGCGCATTCGATCAGCGGAATAACCCACTTTGCAAACCCAAACAAATTGTGTGTGGCTAAGCAGTCCTTTCTCTAGATGGCCTTCTTAACACAGATTTTTGATTTCAGTAACGAACCCTCTGTCAGGTCAACTTTAAAATGAAATACCTAACCCAGGTATTGATCTAATTGAGATGGATCGGTTTTTTCAAGCCAGTTACAGACTGCTAGGGTGTTATCCAAAAAGGATCCTTTGGGCGCAAATTTTTTATCGAATAAGGCGCTACCGATCGTAAATCCCCAAGCTCCTGCCTTCCAGACTTCAGCCAAGCGCCTGTAAGATTCGATTGAACCAGCAGAAACGATAGGGACTTGTGTCGCTTTGACCACCTCACACAGCAAAAGAGGGGCATCCCCTGTGTAGCGATAGCTCAGCAAGTCCATCCCTTGTACACCCTTGCTTTCCAGGAATTTCGCATGAGTCACTATGTCTTCAATGGTCCCATCCATTATGCTTGGATGGCCATAGATATGCCCCGGGAATGGGTAGTATTGGATGGGCTTTCCCTTTAAATAGTTCAAGATCGAATCGAAGAAAACCGTCCCCATCAGGATATCAAATCCGGCTTCCACGGCAATTTGGGCACCGCGCAACCCCTGCTCTTCGGAAAGACTGACAACTTCAAGAAAAGTTGTCTTCCCGGAGTTTTTCATTTCGCGAACCAATGCCTTCATGTCTTCTGGCGGCAGGCCGACATCTTTAAACCCCCAATGCGAGACAGGGGTATCCCTGCATTCGCGAAAAATCTTGAGGGCATTTTTTACGGTAGTGTCGTTGTAAGTGAGCATCAGAATAAATACAGGTTTCATTTCCAATTAGTCTCCTGAGGATGGTAATGAAAAACCCCTGCAAAAGGTTGATTCCGGCCTAATCGAAAGATATTGAAGGGGCATTCACAACCTACTTGGTTAGCCTCTTGACTTATCACAGCGAATTTGCTATAGTTTACTTGTATTACAACACAACATAGTACAGGACTACTTTTAGTTATTATAAATATTTTCGCTCTTCCTGTCAACATACACCCTTCTCGCCCCTGCTGCCACCGATCTGGCTGTTGAACCCCAAAAGGCATCGGCTTGGAAATGGAAGGAACCAATGGACACAACTACAAGGATCATCCGATCTACGGAAGCCCGCACTTTTATGGAAGGGCCGGAACTCTGCCGAGAATTCGTAAAGACCCCGAAAATGTGGTTAGGAACCTCCACTTTGCAACCTGGTCAAAGAGGGAGTATTGATACCGGTCATAAGGATTCGCAGGAGGTTTTCTATTGCTGCAATGGACATATACTTCTTTTTGATGAGAAACAATATTATGAGTTGTTTGGGGGAGATGCGATTTTCATTCCGGAGGGACTCCCACATACATTGATCAATATAGGTGAAGAGACAGCTGTTCTGGTCTGGGCAGGAGCACCTGGAGAGTAGACCATGCCGTGCATCCTGGCTTTTGATTTGGGCACAACTGCCCTCAAGTGTACTTTGTATAATATAAACGGCGATATGTTAGCCAAAGCTTCAGAGGAATATCAACTGATAACACCGGATGCGGATTCAGTTGAGATGGAAGTGGAAACTTATTGGCAGGCATTTAAGCTGGCTGTGGCCAGGGTACTTAGAGAATCGGGGGTCAATCCAACGGAGATCAAGGCAATGGGAGTCTCAGCGCAGGGCGAAACGCTGATCCTGGTTGACCGGGATGGCAAACCGTTGCGCCGTGCAATTGTCTGGTTGGATAACCGGGCTCAAAAAGAATCGGAAATTCTTGGGGATACATTTGGCCATCGGCACGCCTATGAGATCACTGGACAGGTCAAACTTGTTCCCACCTGGCCAGCCTCGAAAATTCTCTGGCTTAAGAATCACGAACCCGAAACTTTTGAAAAGACAGCCAAATTTCTTTTGATCGAGGATTACTTCCTTTACCGCCTGACAGGGGAATATGTAACCGAAGGCTCTCTCGTCACTTCCACATGTTATTGGAATTTTCGAACACGCAGGTGGTGGAGTGAGATGTTGGAGAAGCTGGGTATTTCGGAAAAACAACTTCCACAGGTTCGAGAATCGGGTGAGCCGGTAGGAAAGCTCAGACCGGAAATTGCAGTCGAACTTGGTCTCGGCCCAAATATCGTCGCGTGCACAGGCGCATTGGATCAAGCATGTGGAGCAATCGGGGTCGGAAACATCAAACCGGGTGTTTTTAGTGAAAATACAGGTGCGGCCCTTGCGATTTGTGCGACAGTAAATCAACCAATTATCGATCCCGCTGATCAAATGCCCTGTCACTATCATGGCCTGCCGGGATTGTATATGTTGCATACCTTCACGAGCGGGGGTATTGTGCTGCGCTGGTTTCGTGATGAATTCGCGACCATGGAAATGCAAGTGGGAAGATCCAGCGGAGTGGATGCCTATGACCTGCTAGGTATGGAAGCTGCAAATGTTGCTGCCGGATGCGAAGGCTTGGTCATGTTACCTCACTTGCAGGGAGCCATGGCCCCGGAGGCGAACCCAAAAGCAAGTGGTGTTTTCTATGGCTTTACCTTGAGGCATGGACGTAACCACTTTACACGAGCCATTATGGAATCTGTGGGATTTATTGTGCGTCGAAATATAGAAGTGATCGAGGGTCTTGGTGTTCAGGTTGATGAAATACGCGCCTTGGGGGGCGGAGCTCGCAGCCGCATTTGGAAACAGATGGAAGCTGATATTGTCGGTCGTCCTGTTCTAACCACAACGAATGAGGAAGCAGCCACATTGGGCGCAGCGATTTTGGCCGGTAAAGCGGTGGGACTCTACTCCAGTGTTGAAGAAGCCGCCGGAAAAATGATTCGGATCAAGGAGCGATTCGAACCAACCTTGTCCAACCGCTCAAGATACGATGAGACTTTTGGAATCTATGTGAAACTGTACAATGCTTTGTGTCCAATATTTGAAACGAGGCAGGCATAAGTGATGGCAAGGTCAGATATAACCATCGAAGCCTCCCTTCCCATTAATCGCATCAGGCATGCGACGTTGACTGATCAGACCGTTCAGGCGATCCAAGAGGCGATTAAGCAAGGAAAGTTTCCAGCCGGCAGTCAGCTGCCGCCAGAGATGGAACTTCTGCAAATGATGGGCATCTCGCGAACGACCCTGCGGGAAGCACTGCGGGTTCTCGAAGAACAACGCTTGATCCGAAAGCACCGCGGCCTGGGTACCTTTGTAATGGAGCACGCCATTGTCAAGGATATGAGCCGAAACTTCGGCATCACCGAAATGATTTCGCAGGCAGGATACACACCGGGAACGCGTGATTTCAACATTCGTTTGGAACAGCCTTCGAAGGCTGTTTCCGAAAAACTGCGCATCCCCATCCCCGATAACTCCATCATTGTGGTTATCGAACGGGTGCGAACCGCGAATCAGACTCCCGTAGTTTGGACACGCGACATCATGCCCCAAGAATACCTTGGCGGTTGGATGCCGACCAGTAAGGAACTTAATCAACGCTCGCTTTATGAATGTCTTGAAGAATATGCCAGTATTCGGATTGAAAGTGGAATCGCATCTTTCACTCCGGTTCAAGCCAATCGCGAAATTGCCGAAAAACTTGAGATTCAGCGAAATGATCTCTTACTATTGATCGATCAAGTCGATCTTGATCAAACCCAACGTCCAGTGCTTTACTCAGCCGAATATCACCTCACCGACAAGTTCAATTTCATCATTCACCGAAAGGGACCCGCTTTTTGATCCCACTGGGTCGGTCCAAGGAAGGAGGACCATATTGACATAGATTCAACCTTTGCATCACAAAACAGTAAACAAAGAATGACCAATTAGCATGGAAGGAGGAACAAGTTATATGGAAGCAAAACAATCGAAACAAGATGCTGTACAGGCCGCCGCCCAACAAGCGGGGGAAGTTTTCTCCCGCAAGGCATCTGGCCTGACACGCGTTGTAAGCCCTTGGACCGCACTGGCGTATTCCTTCGTAGCCCCAAACATAACACAAGCCAGTTTCTACTTGCTCTGGGCTGTCACCTTGTACGCCGGCGCCCAAATGCAAATCTCAATCCTGTTCATGTTGACCTTGATCCCATTCGCCGCCATTTACACCTACTTCTCATCGGCCATGCCTCGCTCGGGTGGTGAATACATCTATGTCAGCCGCGTGTTGCATCCATTCCTGGGATTCATCGCATCATGGACTTTGACCATAGTCGGTCTCAACTGGCAGGGCAACAATACCAACTATGTGGTCAACTGGGGCTTCGGCCACGCGATCACTCAGATGGGCTTGATCTACAAGAATCAAGGCATGACCGATCTTGGTTTGGAGTTGGCCAAGACACAGGGTTCCTGGCTGGTATGGATCGTCGGCACCATTTCATTGATGCTTTCGTTCTATGTCATCTACCTGGGAACCAAAGTCTTCATGCGCTTTGTTTGGGGCGCCATGATTCTGACCTGGATCATGCTGGCGGTCTACGCGGGTGTCCTGATGTCCGTCAACCCGGAAGTCGTCCATAAAGGAATGATGTTGGTCCAGAACATCGACTACCAGAATGTGTTCGCACAGGCCAAGCAACTTGGCTGGACGCCTGGTTTCATCTCCATCGCTGCAACGGTGATGGCAGGTATGACCTTCATGAACCTGACCTGCCTTGGTTCCACCTACTCAGCCAATATTGCAGGCGAGATCAAGCGCGTGGACAAGGCTCAGCCTCTGGCCCAGTATGGTTCGATCATCCTGTTCATCATCTATTATCAGATCTTTGCCTACGTGACGTACCATGGATTTGGCAAGGATTTGCTGGAAGCAATTTCAATGCTCAATGCCAAGGGCGCGGATGTGCCAATCTTCAAATCCTTCCCCCAGACTCCATTCCTGTTGGTCTATGCTACACAGAATCCATTCCTGCTCCTGCTGGGCGGACCATTGGCCTGGGGTTTGATCAACTGGGTCGGCGCGATGGGCCTGGCTTTTGCCCCTGTCCGCAACCTTTTCGCTTATGCATTTGATGGTATGCTGCCCGAAAAGATCAATGAAGTGAACCGCCGCGGTACACCCGTATTTGCCGTTCTGTTGGGCTTTATCATCTCCTGGGGCCAGTTCACGATGAACGTCATTACCCCGGCGCTTTCGGCATACCAGGTCTACACAATTACGATCTGGTTCTTTGGCTGGATCTTCCTTAGCATTGCAGCCATGGCATTCCCCTATCGCCGCAAGGATATCTGGGAGATGATAAAG
>JAJYOH010000328.1 GCA_021796315.1 Chloroflexota bacterium | reverse complement strand
AGTATTCAGCTTTTTCTTCGAATGTATAGCGCCCCATCTGCGGACGAGATTTGCCAAGGCCAATGTTGTACGTAAAGGCCATCCACGCGTCTTTGATATCCTGAAAACCGGGGAGCATGGTGACACGTTCATGCAAAACAAACAACTTATATCCAAAACCGATAAGGTGATAGATCGCGACCAACATTAATACAGTAGCGGCAACGTGGTGTGTAGCGCGGACATTTTCCACCCCGCCCCACCAACGGATGATGAAAAGTGAAACAGAATTTAAAGGGTATTTCTGTACCAGGCCGGTAACGCCCAATGTGGTGAACGACAACAACATCAATAAATGTTGGAGGCGGTCAGCCATCGTAAAGCGGACGTACGCGCGCGGCTGCACAGAAGCAGAAGTTTTATTAGCCATTTTTCTTGTGTCCTTTCCGCGCTTCGATCGTGCGTCTGATAAAGTCTGTGATGACGAACAGCAACATACCGCCGATGACAGCAGGAATAAGGAACTTGTAGAACAGGTTCACATAATAGACGAGAGAAAATTTATCGGGGCTGGCAACATAGTGACTCATCCACGCATCGGTAAAGCTTGCAGTTGTCACATTTGGATGGCAGCGTTGACATTTAGTCAAAAGATTTTGCTTGATTGCGATGCCGGTAGCAGGATCATTCACATTGGAAATATTATGTACGCCGTGACAATCTGTGCAGACCGGTTTATTGGTAGGAGTATTCGGCGAGGTCTGCTCAAAGAGCGTTACCGTTGTTCCATGGAAATCAGCCACATAAGTATTCAAGACCTGGGTCGAAATTCCATACTTATCCATGATCTTCGGGTCGGTGTGACACTTGGCGCATAACAACGGCGTGTCATTGCGGAACTGGACCGTTGTTGGATCGGGAATATTATGCACTCCGTGACAATCAATACAGGTTGGCACATCCAGGTTGCCTTGCACTGTCAATGCCTTGCCATGCACGCTGTTTTTATAAGCATCGTAAATGGCGCTATGGCAACGCGCACAAGTCTGTGGGATACGCAAACGGGCTTCCGGTAAGAGCTCACCGGTTGTTTTGTCAGTGATACGCGTCTGCTGATGCGGGTTATGACAATCCGTGCAAACCGCGGCATTGAAATTTCCTCCCGCCAGCGCTTTCTGATGAACACTATCCAGCGCCTTGTTGTACTGGTCGGCGTGACAATTCTGGCAGGACGTATAAAGCTGGATGGAAACCTGTCGAAGATCATCGGCTTTGAAATCCGGATGAGGAAAGGCGCTGATGTTCGTGTGGCAATCCACACAGGCAATATTTTCCTGATTGTGAACACCATGATTGAACAAACTTGAGTCAATGAATAGCGAAAGTGTCTCGCCGCTGGGCAACGTCTTGCTCAAATTAGGCTGATTGTGGCAACCCAGACAATAATCATTGGAAGGCTTATCCTGCGAAGCAGGATGCGAGGCAGAATGCAAAACCGGGCTGGCGATATTTGCCGCGTCAGCCCTTGACGTTAGAGCGGCCGCCACCACGAGAATCAGACTCACCCCGATAATAAAGAGGGCCAACCTGGGCCGATTTGAGAACCACTTGGTCATTGCATTCTCCTATGATTTCCAGACAATTTTATTCAAAGAACGCCTACGCGGATAAAGGCAAATAA
Source organism: Chloroflexota bacterium (assembly GCA_021796315.1). The sequence continues at coordinate 5,215 of JAJYOH010000328.1, read as the reverse complement.
GATAATTCTATTTGGTTTTATCTACGAGATAAGCGCTGAACATCACCAATTCGGCGTGATTGGAAATATCACACTTTTCAACGAGAAGGCGGGCGCAATACGCCCGCCTTCTTTATTTCCCGAGTATTTTGCGCTCAAACGTTATGGACGTTTGAACTTCGAGACGTCGCCGCCGATATCCTTGATCGAGTCATACAGGAATTGCATAACATACATCGGGTTATGGGCAAACGCACCAGGATCCTTGACAGAATACTGGTAGTTGTAGGCGGCTTCCAGCAAACGAGGCGTAAAGGCATTGTAGCTAATGAAAGCGCCCTTGTCGTTTTTGACTTTGTTGCCGTCTTTATCGGCTACAAAGAAATACGGATAGCTTGCAGCGTCGTAGACGATTGGCGTTCCAGCCTTGGTTGCAGCATACTTCTGAATTCCAGCGTACAAAGCAGCGCGGAAGCCATCGATCTCTTTGTATACACCTTCCGTGGTATCGCCATTGCCGTTCCAGTCAGTGGTGTCGGTGGTCATGCGGATATTTTCGAGATCCGCAACACCGTTCACGTTCGTGTGGCAGGCTTTGCATGCGTCGGCCTTGACGTTCAAAGCATGGACATCATGGCAGTCGGTGCACTTGTTGAGCGGATGGGTCGCATTGTAACCAACATACTTTTGATTAGCGTACTCGTACGCACCCTGGGCCTGGGTACCGAAGAGAGTTGCGCCGGCGGCAAAGTAATGCACATTCTTGAATGTGATCTTGGCATCAACTGTATCGGCAGGTTTGCCGGAGAGATAGCTGTTGACAGTCACAGTGGACTCACGACCCTGATGACACTCGATGCACAGGTTGGCATCCTCGGGAATCAGGTTGCCCTTGTCATCCTTCTTGGTGCTGAAGGTTAACTGTGCGCCATTGGGGAACGGCACAGTGGTGACTGCAATGCGGTCGGGGCCAGCGGCTGTTGTGTGGCAGGTAATGCACATGAAGCCATTGGAAGCGGGCTGACCAACCACACCGGTGATCTGGATGCCAGACTTGGTAACAACTTCCGTTCCCTTGTTGGCAATATACTGAGGCAGGCCAGTCGCGCTGTGACACTTGGCGCAGCCAGCATCAACGATGCCGGTTTTATCCCAGTGGCGGAATGGCTGTGTATCGCCAGCAAAATGGCCGGAATCATCGCGGGCCATCTTGCTCATATCAACCGGCTTGGAGATCTTGCCGTTCAGGTCGGCAGTCGAGTCGTACAGCAACTCGATGATGTACTTGGCGTTGTGAGCAAAAGCGCCAGTATCCTTGACGGAAACCTGATAGTTGTAGGCGGCCTTCAAAAGGCGGGCTGTGAACTTGTTGTAGCTGATGTTCTTTCCAGCGCTGTCCTTGGCAATCGCGCCATTCGCGTCAGCAACGAAGAAGTACGGATAGGCTGTCCCATCATAAACGATCGGCGCGCCAGCGACCTCCGATGCATACATCTGGATCGAGCTGTACAGGGTATCCTGCAGGCCCTTGATCTCAGCCGCAATACCTTCCTTCACGTCACCATCGCCGTTGTAGTCGACCAACGAACCGTTCATGCGGATGTTCTTGAGGTCGTCAACAGTCTTGACATTCGTGTGGCAGGTAGCGCATAAGTCAACGCGGACCTGGGTCGCATGTTGATCGTGGCAGGCCACACAAGTATCCACACCGTTCACATGGCGGAACTTGGGATCGTAGGTCTTTCCATCGTATTCATACCCCATCTGGGATTGAGAGCCATACAGAGTACCACCAGCGGCGAAATAGTGAACGTTGATAAAGCCAAAGCTGGTTTTCTTACCGCTTGCATCCGTGATCGGAGCGACCACAGCATCGACATCGGTAACTTTGAAATCAGCGATCTTCTTATCAACGCTGACCTTGGACTCGCGTCCCTGGTGGCAGGTCATGCAAAGTGCTTCGCCTTCCTCGGAAGTGTCTACAACTTTTCCGGAGGGGAAAGCGACGGATGTCAGAGCGGCGGCTTTGTCATTATGGCAGGTCGTGCAGGTGAATGTGCCCTGAGGTGCGGGCACCGCGGCAGTAACCTTGCTATTCGCCACAAAATCCTGGAAACCGGCGCTGGAATGGCACTTGGCACAAGAAGTTGGGACCTCAGCGGGGTTTGCACTGTTCCAGTGGTTGAATGCCTCTGCGTCAGCTTTTGCGTGGCCGGATGCAAGGAACGCATCCTCATTCGGGATTTGGAGCGTGGGGGTGGCGGCTGCCGCTGGGGCTCCGGTCGTTGCAGATGGAGTGGTTGCTTTACCACAGGCAACTAAAACGATTGCGGCGGCAATTAACACGCCCATTAAAACGAGCATCTTTTTGAAAGACATTTTTGCATTCTCCTAATCAGTGGGTTACAGCTTGTTTTTCCGTACTAAGTTCTTGTCGAGACACCTCCTCCACAAAAGGGTAAATTTTCTAAATCAGGGGTATACAGGCAAGATTGTACGCTTTTGTAACATTAATCACAAGTTAAAATCGAGCAAAACTCACATGACGAAAGTCATAATTTTTAAAAGCATCAGATAGCGTTTATTAATTTTTGGAGGCGGATTTCACATCTGATGCTTAGTTTTTCATAATATAAATGGGATAGAATCGGGTGGGTTTCATGACATATGTCTGAGCATTTTTCAGCATTCCTTAATGTCATCATGTAGAATGAGACTTGTTATAATGATTTTTCTTCAATCAATCTTCGGAGGTTCTCCATGGGACGCATGAAATTCATTATCGGCGGCTTGCTCATTTTGGGAGCGGTTGTTTACTTAATCTTCTCATCCACGCAAGCCAGCGCCGAATACTTCATGACCGTTGACGAACTCAACGCCAAAGGCGCAAGCATTATCGGCCAGAACGTGCGCCTCTCTGGCGCAGTTGTCGGCGATACCATCCAATATGATCCAAAAACCTTGACGCTGAGTTTTCAAATCGCACATGTAACAGGCGACAATAACCAGGTCGAGGCACAGGGCGGACTAGCCGCCGTTTTACACGCGGCAGTCATCGACCCAAACCGGGCGCGCATCAAAGTGGTTTACAGCGGTCCCAAGCCTGACCTGCTCAAGAACGAGGCCCAGGCCATTATGACCGGCCACTTGGGTTCGGATGGCGTTTTCCATGCCGACGAACTCCTGCTTAAATGTCCAACCAAATATCAGGATGCCGTACCATCACAAACAGCCAACTAATATTACAAAACCTGACAGGAGGCTGTCAGGTTTTGTTTCAAGTTCCCAGTAGGAGATATCCATGCTCGCTGAAATTGGTTATGGTGTTTTAGTAGTTGCCTTTTTTGTTGCGCTTTATAGTGTGGGTACGGCTATTTATGGCGAAAGAAAAAAATCGCCCGCCATCGTTGAGTCTGCGCGGCGAGCCATGCTATTGCTGTGGCCGCTCATTACGCTTTCTGCCGCCTGCCTCATCTATCTTCTCGTCACCAATCACTTTGAAGTTTCATTCGTTTACGAAGTGACCAGCCGCAGTATGCCTACCTATCTTAAGATCACCGCCTGGTGGGGTGGACAAGCTGGTTCACTGGTCTTTTGGTCGTGGTTGATGTCGGCCTTTGCTTCACTGGTCACCCTCCGCAAATGGGACCGCGACCGCGAGTTCCTGCCGTGGGTGATCGTGGTCACTTCCATTACAACGGCTTTCTTCGTTGGGTTGGCTATCTTCTACGAGAATCCTTTTGCTTTCATGTGGTTTGATAAGGCCGGGCAAGTTGTCAAAGCCATGATTCAACCCGCTGGCACAACTCCTGTTCCCCTGCCGGCTGACGGGAATGGACTCAATCCATTGCTCCGCCATCCCGGCATGATCATCCATCCGCCGATGTTGTACCTCGGCTTTGTATCGTTTGTAATTCCCTACGCCTTCGCAATGGCCGCCTTGATCACCGGGCGCACCGATGACCGTTGGATCCGCATCACCCGCCGTTGGACGTTAATAGCTTGGCTCTTCCTATCCGCTGGCCTCGTACTCGGCAGCCGTTGGGCCTATGATGTACTCGGCTGGGGCGGCTTCTGGGGCTGGGACCCGGTTGAGATCGCAGCATTGATGCCGTGGCTGACCGGCACCGCATTCCTGCACTCTGTCATGATCCAGGAAAAGCGCGGAATGCTCAAACACTGGAACATGATCCTGATCATCCTGACTTATGCGCTGGTCATCTTCGGCACATTCCTGACCCGTTCCGGCGTGCTCTCCTCGGTCCATGCCTTCGCTCAGAGTGCGATCGGCCCGGCCTTCTTTGCGTTCATCGGCGTCACTTTCATTACATCCATTGCCCTTGTGATCTATCGCTGGCCGGAACTGCGCGGCGAGACCGAGATGAAATCCATGCTGTCGCGCGAGGCCTTGTTCCTGCTAAACAACTTGCTCTTCATGAGCGTGTTGGTTGTCTGTTTCTGGGGCGTGATCTTCCCGCTTATCTCTGAGCTTGTTACGGGGCAAAAGATTACAGTTGGGCCACCGTTCTACCTGAGAGCCACGGGACCGCTTTTTGCCGGCTTGATGTTCCTGATGGGTATTGCCCCACTCTCCGCCTGGGGACATTCCACCTTCAAAACCCTTGGCCGCGCACTTTGGAAATCCGCAGTGGCAGCGTTGGTCATTACTGTGGTTTTGTTCTTTACATACACAACGAACGCCATCGCGCTGACCGGCTTCTTCCTGATCGCATTCGTCTTATTGGTAACTCTGGTTGAGTTCTGGCGTGCCACAGTTGCGCGCATGAGGACACAAAACGAAAACTTCTTCGTTGCGCTGTGGACTCTGGTTGGGCGCAACCGCCGGCGCTATGGCGGCTACGTTATCCACGTCAGCATGATGCTGATGGCAATCGGTATTCTCGGTATCAACATCTTCCAGATCGATACCCAGCAAAGCCTGTCACAGGGACAGTCCATAAAACTCGGCGATTACACATTGACTTTCAACGATCTGAAGCAATTCCCCAACATGGTGAATGGACAAGAGGAGAGATACGTTAACCGCGCCGAAATCAGCCTTTCCGAAAATGGCAAGTTCCTGACGGTCTTATACCCGCGCTATGATGTTTACCCCGATGGACAACCCATGACCATTCCCGGTTTGTATAGCACGCTCAAAGGCGATGTTTATGTGATCCTGGTAAATTGGGAAAGCTCCTCGGCGAGCCTGGCGCCGTTCAAGGTTTTCATTAAC
>JAJYOH010000327.1 GCA_021796315.1 Chloroflexota bacterium | reverse complement strand
CCAACTATCCGACTCATGGAAAGCAACCTACCCCAACGCACACGCGGGCGTGCTCATCATGTGCGGCGTAAGAAATCCGCCACATCATGCCGGGTTGAAAGAACTCAAAACAGCGCTTGAGGCGGAACTGCGTGCGCGCTATGCAAATCAGTACCGCGCCATAATGTTGAAGCATCCGATCCTGCAGGCCTACGATGCCTATTATCGGAAGTTCGATAAGACGTATCACGTCCAGCTTCAACTCGAGTCGATCCTCTTCAAGGGCAAGTCCATTCCCAACATCGCAGCTTTGGTCGAAGCCATGTTCATGGCCGAAGTGGATAATCTGCTTCTGACGGCGGGTCACGATCTGGATGAGCTGCATCCGCCCCTCACGCTGGATGTTGCAAAAGGAACCGAGAGCTATACTTTGCTGCACGGCAAGCCGCAGAATCCCAAGGCTGGCGACATGATGATCGTGGACGGCAAGGGAATCATCTCGAGCATCCTCTACGGTCCGGACGATCGCACACAGATCTCTGCCCGTACAAAGAACGTGGTCTTCACGGTCTACGCGCCAGAGGGAGTCGGCACAGAGGCGGTCACAAAACATTTGCAGGATATCCAGCGATATGCGCAGGTCATCGCGCCGAATGCAACGGTCGAGGTGCTGAAAGTTTTGGGCGCAGAGTAAAAAAAGTTTGAGAAACGAATCGGGGTATAATTCCAGAAATTCGGAATTTACGATTTTCTGGAGAATTACCATGGCAACGATTCAAATCCGCAGTAAAGGCTCGATCACCCTCCCGGCTAGTTTGCGCAAGAAGTACAAACTGGAAGAAGGTGAATTCTTTAAATTAATTGACGTTGGTGATGGATCATTTTTTCTGGTTCCCATCGAAAGCAAGGTCATGAAGAACGCAGATAAAGTGGCAAAAAAAGTGAAGGAGGCCAACGTCACTTTGGACGACTTGCTTGAAACATTGGACGAGGAACGAAAACGTTATTACAAAGAACACTATGTCAAAAATTAAAGTGTTCCTTGATAGCAGCGCAGTAATCGCGGGCATCATTTCATCAACAGGCGCGGCACGTGTGTTACTGGTTATGTCTGAAAATGGTCAAATAGAAACTTTCATCAGCGAGCAGGTCATCACCGAGAGCGAACGTTCAATGGCAAAAAAAGCGCCTCATTCTTTGCCGGAATTCCGCCAAACAATAAAAGACGCCCGGCTAAAAATTGTCCATAACCCTACTCAACGGGAAATAGAAGAAAATTTATATTTGATCGCTGATCGTGATGATGTCCCAATTTTACTTGCAGCAATGAAAACGAACGTGGATTATCTGGTCACACATAACCGCAAGCATTTCCTTGACGATCCGAAGGTTGCCGAAAGATCAGGCCTCAAGATTGGGACGCCAGGCGATGTCCTTGCATGGATTAGAGAAAATTTATAGGTCGCTTATGAGTGTTAATATCTGCCCAATCGCCAAAGTCAACGCACCCATCGAACGAGTTTGGAATTTTCTCTCAGAGCCGGCGAACTATGCTTTGTGGTGGGACGCGCAGACGCTCTCCATCGTCCCCGAAGGCCGCGCTTCTGCTCATTCCGCTGCCCATTATGACATCCATCGCGGCTCCATGGGGCGGCAACATCGCAGACAAAATCGGTGCACGCATCCCTGCCACAATTGGATTATTGATTCAAGGCGCGGCTCTGGTCTGGTTCACGCGCATCACACCAGCCATGCCCTACTGGCAGATCGCCATCGGTCTGGGATTGGTGGGTTTCGGCGGCGGCTTATTCTATCCGCCCAACACCAGCGCCCAGACTGCTTCAAATACGTTCATCGAATAAAAAGTCTCGCAAAATTTTGCGAGCCATCGCCTAATATTATTTTTTGAATCCAAAAGACGCTCTCGAACAGAGCGTCTTTTTGTTTAAACTGGGGTTTCAACAATCAACCCCTCTTTGGAGATTCATAATGAATGAATTCATCGCCACCATCATCACCTTTGCCGTCGCTCTCGGCTTCCTGCGCCTGATGGACTTCTTCGCCCAGCGCGGCTGGATCGAGCCGCGCCTAAGCCGTAAGTTGATCCACATCGGGACCGGCCCGATCTTTGTGTTGTGCTGGCTGTTATATCCGAACACACCCGAATCCCGCTGGCTGGCAGCGCTCGTGCCATTTATGATCGCCGCGCAATTTGCGCTGGTCGGTTTGGGCGTGATGAAAGATGAAGCCGCCGTGCAAGCCATGTCACGCACGGGGAATCCGCGTGAAATATTACGCGGTCCGCTTTATTATGGAATCGCGTTCGTTGTTCTGACGCTCGTCTTTTGGAAAAATTCCCCGGTCGGGATGACCGCCCTGATGTTGATGTGCGGCGGCGACGGCCTGGCCGACATCGTCGGACGCCGCGTCGCTTCGCCCAAACTGGCGTGGAGCGCGGAAAAATCCATCGCCGGTTCTGCCAGCGTTTTCGTCGGCGGCTGGTTGTTGACCGCGTTGATTCTCTTTATTTATGTTTCGGTTGGGGTTTTCACGAAATCATTTGCAAGTTATCTTTTGCCGATCACGATTGTCACGCTGGTTGGAACAGCCGTGGAATCCCTGCCGCACAAAGACGTGGACAATATCACGGTCACACTGGCAGCGGTCATCGTTGGATTGTTCGTGTTTTAGGATTATCCAAAAACCGCTTCTCGAACTGCCATACATCGTTCGCAATCATCCCGCTGACAAAGCAACGCCAGCGGGTCTCTATTTATTTTTTGGATGACAGCCAGGAACAACGTTTTCAAAGAGATGGCCTGCACGATTGCATCCCCAACTTGCACACGTCGAACATCTTTTTCAATATCCGGCGCGATCGCATCGAACCCGGACGAATCGCCGGGGAAGCCGGGACACTCGACAATACTTGTTGGCATTAATGCCCAGCGCGTAAATTGTTTGCGGCCTGCCAACTTCTCGGCAAAATGAATGCTGGTATTGACGGTGTGATCCACGCCCAGCAGCAAGACCCAACCATCTGATTCGGCCAGCGCTTCAATTGCTCCAAGCGGATTTTGCAAAGTCTGCGCGGCAAGGAATTTGTCGGCGCGCACGCCTGCAAAAGATTGGATCGGGTGGCTGGTCCGCTTTGTAAACGGAAGCCGCCTCAACGTCTCAGGCAGGATGCCCATCATTTTGTCGCAGGGCATATTCGGAGTAAACGGTTCGGCCATCGCATTTGAATTTTGATCATCCCCATAAATGATCCCATTGTTCGGCGGCCCGACACTTGGCGTGATCATCGTTTTGTAAGTAAAGGCCGGCATGACCAGCGCGCCGACCGAATCAAGGACGGCGCGCAATAAGGTTTGCGCGCCGCCGTCAACGTTGCCAAATGATTTCAAGGATGCATGAGCAATGACCGGATTATTTTTCAAATCCAGTTCATTCAGGCTTGATCGGAGATCGTCATAACTCAGCATCGTTACCTATTCACTGAATACCGACCACTGATTACTGATTACTGATTACTGATTACTATTCACTTCCCCTTCCATTCCGGTTTTCGTTTTTCGATGAAGGCCTGCATGCCTTCCTTTTGATCCTCGGTCGCGAACAAATTATAAAATTCCCGACGCTCGGCATGGATGGCGTCCGTCAATGCAAGTTCATAAGCCTGGTTGACCATCTTCTTCGCGGCGCGTACCGCAAGCGGCGCACGCGATGCAATTTCATCTGCGAGTTTTATCGCTTCGTCGAGATAACTTTCCTTCGGGACCACGCGGTTGACGAGGCCAAATTGATATGCTTCCTGCGCCGACAGCGTTCGATTATTGAGGATCATTTCCATGGCAAGCGCCTTGCCCACCGCCCGCGTCAGGCGTTGGGTCCCGCCCGCACCGGGAATGACTCCAATCGTGATCTCCGGCTGACCAAACTTTGCAGATTCCGAAGCGACGATCATGTCGCAAGACATGGCAACCTCGCATCCGCCGCCCAACGCATATCCCGAAACCGCCGCGATAACCGGCTTGCGAATGGATAGAATTTTGCTGAAGACGGCGATGGAATCGCCGTCCATCATTTGCTGCATGGATTTATCGGCCATCTCTTTGATGTCCGCGCCCGCCGCGAAAGCCTTCTCGCTGCCGGTAAGCGCCATCGCACCGATGTTGTCATCATTGTCGTAGGTTTCGAGCGCATCCATCAACTCGCTCACTAATTGATTATTGAGCGCGTTCAACGCCTGCGGACGATTGAGCGTGATCAATCCAACTCTTCCGCGTGTTTCGGTCAGGATCATTTCGTATGACATAACATCCTCCATTCGATGAGCGCATCGGTGGTCGAGTAGGCGGCGGGATTTCGATACAGCCTTCGGCTTACTCAATCACCGCCGCCATATCGAGACCACCCTCCTCGCACGTGTGCCTGCGGCTCAGTGCAGGCAATGACATTTTCTGTGATTCTACACGAGAAATAAAATTGTGCTACCATTCCGCATAATAATTCTATAAACAATAAGGAGATTATTTTATGGACATTCTTCTCATGGTCCACTCGCTGGTTCGCTGGGTCATCGTGGTCGTGGCGGTCGTTGCCATCATCAAATTCACGATCGGTTGGGCGGGCAACTCGGCCTTCAAAGGCATGGACCGCGGCCTCGCCTCCGGCTTCAGCGGCCTGATGGATCTGCAGGTTCTGCTCGGCCTGATCTATTTTATTTGGAATGGTCTGGCAGTTGAAGGCTTTCCACTTTTTCGCATCGAGCACATGATCACAATGCTCATCGCCACCGGGCTTTCCCACGTCTCTGCGCGCCTCAAGAATTTGAACGATAAACTTCGCTTCCAATATTCATTGTTCGTGATCCTCGGCACGCTGGTATTGGTCTTCATCGGTATTTCGTTCCTGCCTGCAAGCGCAAGATAATCCCCTCTTTTTGAATCGATCATGACGACAACTGAAACAATCATTCCAGCCGATAAACTCGACTTCAAACGTGTCCTGCCCATCATCGTCATCGTGCTCGTTGACCTGATCGGCCTCTCGATCATCATTCCGCTTCTGCCGCTCTTTGCGGCGCGCTTCGGCGCAACGCCATTTACCATCGGCATTTTGCAAGCCACCTACCCGATGATGCAATTCGTCGGCGCGCCGATTCTCGGGCGTCTCTCCGATCGCTTCGGGCGTAAACCCATTCTGATCATCAGCCAGCTTGGAACGCTCGCAGGTTTCATCCTGCTGGGTTTTTCCAACACACTCTGGCTGTTATTCGTTTCACGCGTCATCGATGGTTTGTCCGGCGCAAATCTGTCCACCGCGCAGAGCGCCATCACAGACAGCACCACCGAGAAGACTCGCACGCAGGGACTCGGACTCATCGGCGCGGCCTTCGGCGTCGGATTCATCCTCGGGCCGATCATCGCTTACATCGTGCTGGCCGCTTCGGGCGGGGACTATCGAACGGTCGCGTTCACCGCGGCTTTTTTCTCGCTGACGTCCATCCTGCTGACGACTTTCTGGTTCCATGAAACTCATACTGACGATGCACCAGCGACAGCCTCGCGCAAATCGCCGTTCAATTTTCAAGCCATGCGCGAAGCCCTCGGACGTCCGGCCATCGGCTTTCTTTTGCTGGTGATGTTCTTTTATCAAATTGCCTTCGGCGGTTATGAACAACTCTTTTCATTATTCACGCTGACCCGCCTCGGCATGGACGCCACCGACACGGCAGGCTTGTTCGCGCTGGCCGGTATCTTTATTGTGATCGTTCAAGGCGGCCTCATCGGTCGTTGGTCCCGGAAGAACGGCGACCGCTGGCTTGTCATCCTGGGCGTCTCCGCATTGGCCATCGGCTTGATCGGAACGTCGCTCACGCCGCGCATCCCGGTGCCGTGGTACAACCAGGCAAAAGTGATGGACAGTCTGGCCGGTCAAAGCGCCATCCGCGTTTCAACTCAAACCATCAAAGTGGATTTGCCGGACGAGGCCGCGAAGGGTTGGTTTGGAATCATCTGGTTATTGGCGGCAAGCTTCCCGGCCGCGCTGGGAGGCGGCGTTCTGCATCCGGCCATCAATAGTTTGATCACAAAGTCATCCAACAAAAATGAAGTCGGCGGAATGCTGGGTGTTTCAACCGCGTTCTATAGTGCGGCCAACGCCATCGCGCCTTTGTTTTACGGTTCGCTCTTTCAATGGTTTGGCGCGCCTGTGCCTTTCTTTATCGGTGGGCTGATTTTGTTCATGCTATGGATGATCGCGCCGCGTTCGATACCCAAACCGGTAACTGCATAAGGTCTGTCATTGCGAGCGAGCGTGGCAATCTCAACTTTACTGGAGATTGCTTTGCAAAAAACGCTCGCAACAACGTAATAATGTTATGATGCGCTTTACGCATTATCAATAAATAATTTTATAGTTAGGAGATAAGATGAGTACAAAAACAGTTTTATTTATTCACGGCATGTTCATGAATTCCCTGTGCTGGGAAGAATGGACAAAATATTTCGAAGCCAAAGGTTATAAAGTCCTCGCTCCAGACTGGCCCGCGCACGAAGGCACACCGGACATGCTCCGCAAGAAACATCCCGACTCGGAACTTGGCAGACTCACGCTGACGAAAGTCGTTGACCATTTCACCAACATCATCAACAAGCTCGACGAAAAGCCGGTCATCATCGGACATTCGATGGGCGGGCTGGTCACGCAAATCCTTATCAACCGTGGACTGGGTGCGGCGGGCGTTGCCATCGACTCTGCGCCTCCGGCGGGAGTCTTCACGGCAGCCTGGTCATTTCTCAAAGCCAACTTCCCGATGATCACGCCTTTCGCGCCCAGGACCCTGCCGCACCTGATGACTTTTGAACAATTCCAATATGCCTTTGTCAACACGCTCCCGCTGAACGTTCAAC
>JAJYOH010000326.1 GCA_021796315.1 Chloroflexota bacterium | reverse complement strand
TTCTACCCTGACGATATCAAGCAACCCGTCACCGAACGCCACAGATTGGAAGCGTGTAGCATATTCGGGATAATCGATCTTTAGCAATTGATCCAACTGACCGTCGCGATTCATTTCAACCACGAAGACTTGATCGTATTTCTTGATGAAAGTCGTGACTTCATCCGTGAAGGGCAGGGCGCGTACGCGCAGGAAATCTGCTTTGATGTTGTGTTGTGTGGCAAGCTGGTGCTGGGCTTCAAGTATCGCGGCTTCCGTCGAGCCGAAGGCGATGATGCCAACCGTTGCGCCGTTCATCTTGTGCGTGATTGGCGCAGGAATGTATTTTTTGGCAGTCTCGTGTTTCTTCTTGAGTCTGTCCATATTTTTCAGCCAGACCGGAGCTTCTTCGCTGTACTTGGCGTATTCATCGTGGCCGGTGCCGCGTGTGAAGTATGCGCTCAAAGGACTCTTGTTGCCTGCCACAGTGCGATAGGCGATGCCGTCACCGTCTTTGTCGAGATAACGTCCCCAATTGCCTTTGATCTCTTCGAGATCTTTTTCCCATAAAACTTTACCGCGATCCATCGGCGTATTTGGATATTGGAAGGGCTTGCTCATCCATTGGTTCATGCCCATGTCGAGATCGCTCAACACGAAGACGGGAGTCTGCAAACGCTCGGCCACATCGAAAGCTTTCCAGCCAAACTCAAAACATTCATCCACGCCGCCGGGCAACAAAATAACGGATTGAGAATCGCCGTGTCCCATGAAGGCCACGAAGGTCAGATCGCCCTGGGATGTACGAGTTGGCAAACCGGTCGATGGGCCGATGCGGGTCACATCCCAAATAACCACCGGGACTTCAGCATAATAGGCCATACCAGCAAATTCAGTCATCAGGCTCAAACCTGGGCCGGATGTGGAAGTCATGGAGCGAAGTCCGCTCCAACCTGCGCCGATAGACATACCGATCGCGGCCAGTTCATCTTCCGCCTGGATAACGGCGTAGGTATGTTTGCCATCGTCGCGTTTGCGGAGTTGCGGCAGATATTCATTCAATGCCTCGGCCAAACTTGTAGCTGGCGTGATCGGATACCATGCCACGAACTGCACACCGCCGAAGATCGAGCCAAGCGCAGCGGATGTGTTGCCGTCGGCCATGATGAGACCGTCGGTCTTATTCATTGGCTCGACGTAGAACGGGTCCTTCTTCTCAAGATTTGTCTTGGCCCATTCGGCAGCGGCTTTGACTGTATTGAAGTTCATGTCAATTGGCTTCTGTTTGCCTTTGAAATGAAAAGTCAACGCAGCGTTGATTTTGTCCAAATCTATGCCCAGCATCTGCGCCAACACGCCAACGTAAACCATGTTGCCGACCAGATCGCGATAGTCGCTGGGAATGTTTGAATCGCTTCGGACGATATTTTTGACCGGCATCGGATAAACGCTGATGTCTGTGCGGGTGATGGGTTGCTTGATATCGTCAGGGTAGAAAAATGCGCCGCCAACGGCGGTCTCTGCCAGGTCGCGTGCGAACGAGCTGGGGTTCATCGCAACAACGATGTCATGCTCCTCGCGTCGCGCGACGAACCCATCCTTGTTTGCACGGATGGTGTACCAAGTCGGCAGGCCTTGAATATTCGATGGAAACAAATTCTTCCCTGAAACCGGGATGCCCATTTTGAATAGTGCGCGCAAAATGGTGTTGTTGGCGGTTGAACTGCCTGAGCCGTTCACGGTGCCGACGGTGATGGAAAAATCGTTGATGATCTTGTTCGACATAAGTCTCCTAAATTTTTATCGCGGCGCCGATTTACAGGCGCAACGAATATTTTTATCCGGGGCGGTGGGCAAGAAGCTCAATATGTGCGATGAGGGCTTCGCGCCCCGCTTGGTAATTGCCATTGCAGATGCACTCCACCATCTTTGCATGATATTGCCAGACTTCCTGCAAATAATCCATGCCGCCAGCGTAAACATTTAAGCCAACGGTTTCGTACGCGTCCCAATATGCTTCAAGCAGGCCGGTAACGAATGGATTGTTTAGGCGGCTATAAATTAGCAGGTGTAACCTGCGATGTTCTTCGTGTGGAACTTGTATGGGCGTGCCGTGCAGTTTTTCCTGTGCGCGCGTAATCAAACCTTGCAATTCGGTTTTATCTTCGTTGTTCAAGAGAGCGACGGCTTCGTCCCAATAAGTCGCTTCAACATGATTGCGCAGTTCGGAATATTTTTGGAAGTAGCTTGAGTCAAGCGCCAACGCATATTGCAAGCTTTGCCTGACGGCGGGAGTGAAGGAATAGGGGCGTCGCCTCGTGCCTGTCCTCGGGCGGACTTCCACTAAACCGAGCGCGCGTGCCACTTCAAGTTGTTCCCGCAACCCGGCCACGCTGATGCCCAGTTCGCGGCTGAGTTCGGTAAGCGCGACCAATCCGCTCTCGGCCTCTGGATGCGATGCCAGATACCGGAGAAATTCAGAAATATCGGGGGAAACGCGTTCTCTAAGCATAATATCTGATTAATCTGATTATTCGTAGGAATGTAGTATAATCCGGTTAAATAGGTGCGTCAAGTAAATTGCGCATGACAATCATCACAATTTCACGAGGCCTTTTAGCGGCGATATTGAGATGTTTATTCGACTAAAATAGAATTACTGAAATTTTTCAGAAGCCAGGTGATTTGTTATTGTTTTCTTGAAACCAAATTGGTCAGTTGTCTTGCATTTATTGATATCTTGTTCTCTGATACGATGAAAATTCAGTCATGTGACGCATTGAATTCCATGAATAATTAACTGTTGCATTGTTCTTGCGAAGACCAGGCTAAAACCAAATATATACGCGTAAGGTAGTGTATAATTATTTGGCTAATACTATTAAGTAACAAGGAATCTATGGCTGGAATCTTTTCTCTATTGTCGGACTATTGGAAATCACTTCAAGTTACATCACACGATGTTGAAGTTTTGCATACGCACTTATTCGAGATCGAAACGCCGCTTACAACGCAGGATCTTGCATTGATATTCGTTGAGATGCGCGTCAAGTCTGAACGTGAGACACAAGCAAAGGAACGTCAGGCAGGCGGGAAAACATTTTTGCCCAGGGATAAATTTAGTGCAGGCGATAATCTAGTGTTCCCGGCTCTCGATTGGAAAAAAGGAAGGGTAACGGCGACCCGCTCCGGGGTCAATCCTGATGCGGGCGAGTTCGATGTAATTACTGTCGCTTTGGCGGATGGCTCAGAGAAGATGTTTGCGGCTGGTCTTGCGAATCATGTTTTGAATGAAGAACGCGGCACGGTGGCCGAAGAAGAAAACCTTAATACTGACGCCATCCTGCAGGAAAACGGAGTCGAGATCGAAAAAAAGCTTGAAGATGCATTTGTGAAGGATGAAGGGCTTGTAAAAATTGCGGGACGCTGGTTCCCGCGCGGATTGCTGGTTGACGTGAATGAGGGCCATCTTAATCTTGCTGAGGCAGTGTTGGATATGGCGCAGGGTGAACCCCAGCCCACTTCGGCTTTGATGAAAGATATTGAGTTGCCGGCGGGCGTAAACCCAAAGCTTACTGAGTTCTCTTTGAATTATGCCCTGCAGAACGATGATCGTTTCGATGAGGTCGGTCCGCGCGGTGAAGTGTTATGGTGCTTGCGTCGCCTGGAACCGGATGGCGTGCGCGAAATTCCATCCACTTTGCAGTATTCAAAGATCGAGCATGATCGTTCGGCGCTTGACGATGCCATGTTGAAACTTGAAGCCCAGCTTGACGATGAGTTGAGTGAGATCAATACTTTCGAGCGGAAAGACTTGAAGGAAGTGACCATTAGTTTGATCTATCCACACCTGCGCGCAGGGACGTTGCCTCTCTCAGCGCGTACGCGCTTGTTGTTTCCAACTGCTCTTGAGTCGCCGCGGGTGCGTTTTACATTGGTGGATGGCAAATCTGGTTTGAAGATACCTGCCTGGGCTGTGCTCGAGCAAGGATATGTGTTTGGACTGCGCAATTGGTATAAAAATCTTCAACTCATACCTGGCAGCCTTGTCTCAGTAAAGCGCGGACAGAAGCCGGGAGAGGTGATCATTGAGGCCAAGACCCAGCGTTCATCGAAGGACTGGGTGCGAACCTTGATCGTTGGCGCGGATGGCGGATTGGTTTTTGCCATGTTGAAACAGGCTATCACTGCCGAGTTCAATGACCGCATGGCAATCTATGTTCCTGATTTCAAAGCGCTCGATCCATTGTGGATAAAGAACCGTTCGTTCGAGGATTTGGTGGTCTCTGTGATGCGCGAGATGACCAAGCTTACCCCGCAGGGGCATGTTCATGCACAGGAGTTGTATGCGGCTGTCAACCTTGTGCGCCGTGTGCCTCCTGCTCCGTTGTTTGCACTATTGGCAAGTCAACCGCGTTTTATCCATGTCGGCGATCTGCACTTCCGTCTGGAGGAGGAATAAATGAGTTTGCTTAAACCGTCTGTCCAGACGCCGTTTCACATTGACTTTGAATGGTGGGCGCAAAACGATCGCGATTGGCATGTTTTTTTGCGCTCCCTTCTATGCGCCGAGCATCAGCAAACCTTGGCCGATGTGCAGGAAGGAGCCATGATAGATTGGATCGATCCGCAAACCGCCGAGGTCAAACCTGTGGATGGAATCCAACATACACTGATGAGCCATTGCGCGCTCCTGCCGGATTTTGTTACGGAACACACCGCAGTGGTTGAGGCTGTCTTCCGCATCTTTCTGGTCAACGGAAACCAACCGATGAACGCGACGGATCTCTCGAAGCGGCTCAATCGTCCTCCCGAAACCATACTGCGGACGCTGGCAGGCCCGCGCGTATATCGTGGCCTGAGACCATATCAGGCTGCCAAACCACAGGACGCGGTCGAAGAAACTGAAATTGCCGCGGCATGATTATTGCCCCTGTAGCTCAACGGATAGAGCACCTGCCTTCTAAGCAGTAGGTTGTGGGTTCGAATCCCGCCAGGGGCGCTGGTAAATTACAAATTATTAGGAGTATAAGTATGACCACAGAAAGATTTGGGATTATTAAAGTTGGCGGCAAGGATGCTACCGTTATTGGTGACGATGTCAAAGCAGGACAGGTTGCGCCGGATTTCAGCGCACATTCAACAGGCTGGTCTGTCGTTCATGGACTGGGCGATACCGAGGGCAAGGTTCGCATTATCGCGGCGGTTCCCTCCCTCGACACAGAAGTGTGCGACCGTGAGACGCGTCGTTTCAATGAAGAAGCCGCATCTCTGAGTAAAGATATTGTCATTGAAGTTCTCAGCATGGATTTGCCTTATGCACAAAAGAGATGGTGCGGTGCGGCGGGCGTCGATCAGGTGATGACGCTCTCCGATCATCAGAGCGCAGATTTCGGCGAAAAATATGGCGTGTTGATCAAAGAGCGCCGCGTTCTGCGCCGCGCCGTTTTTGTGGTTGGACGCGATGGCAAAGTTGTTTACGCGGACTATATGCCCGCTTTGGGAGATGAACCAAACTATATCGAGGTGCTCGAAGCCGCGAAAAAAGCTTTGGGCTGATATTGGTTGAAAGCGCGGAGGTAAAACTTCGCACAGGTGAAAGTAAGGAGTAAGACCATGGCTCCAGTAATTCGCCGTTCTGAAATAACTTTAACCGAGAAGCGCCGCGAGATCATCCACGCGGTCAGTTGGCAGGTGCTGCCGTCAGTGTGGAGTCCGCCGACGGATGTGTACGAAACGGATGATGAGTACGTTGTGCGCGTCGAGGTGGCCGGAATGCGCGAATCGGATTTCGAGGTGATGCTCGAAGATGGGCATTTGTTTGTAAACGGAATCCGGCCGGACGTCCCGGAAAGACGCGCTTATCATCAGATGGAAATCCGCTATGGGAAATTTTCCACTGTCATCAGTATTCCGGGTCCGGTCGATATCGAACAATCTGAAGCGGAATACAAAAACGGATTCCTGGCCGTTGTACTTCCGAAACTAAAATCAACGAATGTAAAAATCGAGGAATAGATGCCTGCTTCCCGCTGGCAATCCAGCATGGCCGAATTTTATGAATGGAATGAGCAGGCCGACGAAGAGTTAAATTTGCTCATTCCGTCGGTTTTTTCTGCATTTGGGAAAAAGGGCGATCTGACCCAGCCTGCTGAATCTGAAAAAACTGATGCGCCAAAATATCCGGATGTTTTGCCGATCCTGCCTCTGCGCGGGGTGGTGGTTTACCCCCAGACGGCTGTGCCGCTGACGGTTGGTCAGCCGCGTTCGGTTCGGCTCGTGGACGATGTGGTGGCGGCCGATAAATTGGTTGGACTCGTGGCTGCGGTCAATCCCGAACTTGAAACGCCGGGGCCGAATGATTTATATAAAGTGGGCGTGATCGCCACGGTGCATCGTTTGTTGCGCGCACCCGACGGCACCATCCGGCTTTTGGTGCAGGGCATGGATCGATTCAGACTCGGCGAATTTGTCGAACAGGAACCTTATCTCAAGGCGCGGATCGAACTCGCCCCCGAAAAAATCGAAGAGGGACTTGAGATCGATGCCCTGGCGCGTAATGCACGCGACCAATTCCAGGACATCACGAAGATGATCCCATCTTTTCCTGAAGAATTGGTTTCTTCGATCACGACAATCGAGGATCCGCTTCAAACGGTTTACACCATCGCCAATTTCCAGCGCATTGATTTAAAGGATGCACAGGAAATCCTTGAGATCGACTCGGTCGGCGAGAAACTTCGCAAGCTGATCGGTTTGCTGGTGCGCGAAGCTGAAGTGCTGACGCTTGGTCAGAAAATCCAGAATGAAGCGCGCGGCGAGATCGAGAAAGTCCAGCGTGAATATTATCTGCGCGAGCAGATGAAAGCCATCCAAAAAGAACTCGGCGAAAAAGATGAACAGGCTGCCGAGGTCGAA
>JAJYOH010000325.1 GCA_021796315.1 Chloroflexota bacterium | reverse complement strand
ATCCATTCGGTTGTAAAGCGCCGTTCACCCTCCGGCCGCACTTGATCCACCGCCATGCGAAGAAGTGCACGCAAAGCATTAGGAGTATTACCATCATGATCACGAGCAAGTTCCTGCACCACGCGCAACCGTATGAGTGGACTATTCGTCAGTTTGGGACCGCCCCAATAATGTGTAAGCGCATCCTTCACCCAATCAGCCAGGTCTGATTCGGGCGGCAAAGTTTCTGTCATCATGCTGGCGCGTGAATCATAACGACTCGCGGCGCGCATACGCTGGATCAAATCCACCTGCGGCTGGATATCCTGCAATGAACGGAAAACTCGCTGTTGCAATATGCGATCTTCCAAAGCCAGCGCAGCACGGTCCGCCAAGAGCCAGAGCGCCTCACGCTGTTCGCTTTCCATGTCTTGTTCCGTGCGGCGAGCCACGCCTAATAATCCAAGCAACGGCGGGACTTCATCGCGATCCATGTCACCGCGCTTACGTTGATGAAGAGGCAGCACCCAGAATTTTCCCCAGGCGAATTCGTGGTGATCGCCGCCATTCCCGTTTCCCAACAGTTCAAGCGCGCTGGATAGCCCACCTTGATCGATCATTGAGCGATTACCGGCCATGACGATCAAGGATAAATCCGACTCATCCAATGCAGCAATGAATGCGGAAGGCGATTGCAAATGATCGCGGACTGCAGCCAACACTGCCTCCAGGAATTGCTGCAAGTCGCCCTGGGTTAGAAGACGTTCCTCCACGTTCTGAAAGAATTGCAATTCAGCGCGATCCCGGCCAAAGAAGAGGTAGCGTTCCCATAATGGAAAGAACAAGGTAATGGCATGTTCGAAGAGCAAGACCGTCGCCACCATGGTCAGCGGAACAAAGGCTGAATATTCATCCCCCACCAGCACGCCCGCGCGCCGCACAATGGTCATTACTCCAAGCGCTAGCGATGCAGTCACGGGGCCGCGCATGATCCACTTGAAGAGGCGGCTCTTCACCACGCGGTCAGGCCAGGATACGCCAAAAAAGGCTACCGCGTAAGCCATGACGACCACCAGTCCACCAACCAGGATATTGATGACAGTCGCGATGATCCAGAACAAGAGTGGAAATTGCGCAGCTAATGAATATCCATAAAGCAGGTAAGGATATGAACCTAAGGCGGGGGCAGTTGCACCGGCCATCAGGTACAACATGCGGCGGCGGCCCGAACGCGTCAACATGCGCGAATAGGCACGCGAAAAATTGACGCCTGCCCAAATCATGGCGGCCACGTAGTAAACGGTAAAAGCCTCGGCCCATAGAGTCCGTTGAAGATGAGGAGCCGGTTTCCCGTCCGGGACGAGCGGACCAAGAAGATAACCAAAAGCCAACAGGAGTAGGAATCCAGCCGAGATCACGTACACGAATCGCACCGCGAACCGGCGGCGTCCACGCGAGGGACGACCAGCCGTCACGAGGACAGCATCTGAAAGATGGAGATAAGCGGCTGGCAGGAAAATGATCCCAAGCCATTGCAGGCGCAAGAGCGCATCAATCCCCCACTCAGGAACGGTTTTATTCTGCAAAGCTTCTGTGGTGAACACCACTACAACGCACAGCAGAATGAGCGCAAACGAACGGGCTACGCGGTCACGTAAATTAAAAGACAGGGAATATAAAAACAACGAGAAAGCCGTAATGGCGATTCCCGCCGTCAGGATCTGATTGATAACCTTGATCCCCGCCAATAAACTTTCGACCCAACCGTTAAACATACAGCCTTCCCAGGTGACCCGTTATTTCAGCGCCCTCGCAAAGAATAGAGCCACGTCTTGCGATTGATAATAATGGTCATTATACCCGCAGAATTCGTAGCCATGCTTCTGGGCCAGGCGAATTGCGGGATGATTCTTGGATTGCATTTCAAGGAATAACCTGCGGTGTCCGCGCGCGGAAGCCCATTCGTGCGCGGCAGCAAGGAGAGCGTTCGCCACCCCGCGGCGTCTCCACTCCGCGGCCACGACCAGATCGGTTATCCAGGCGGACGAGTCCGGATTCTCCGTCAGGCGAAGGTAACCAACCGGTTCATTTCCGGAATCGGCGGCGAACATCATCGCCGCACGCGTCCGCTCATCGGCCAGCAAAAACGGATTCTTGGGGTAGGCCAATGAAATCGGACGCGGCAAACGTACGTCACGGAACGTAGCCGTCAATTGACCAGAGTCACGGCGCAGTTCCAACTGCCAGACATATTCACTGGTTACAGAATGATCCAAGCCCATTAAACGAGGCAGATCGGCGGCAAGAACAGGTCGGATTTGAATAGCAGACATAGGTTCCTAAATATTAAGGCGCGGTTACCCGCACAGGGATGACACAGGGCGCTAAAGATTGCCCTTTGCTATCAGAAACGACAAGACGCAGTTGGTAGTCACCTGGAGTGAGGGCAGTTGTGTCCCATCCGCCGAGCGAGCCATCCCGAACAAGCTTACGCCCGGCAGTAATGGTAGCCCACGTATCTGTATTGATCGGGGCAACTTCGTATTTGTAAAAGCCGAAATTCAAGATGTTGACAGTGCCCTTTATATCAATCAAGCCCTTTATTTCTGATCCGGCTTTTGGAGACGTAATATTCACCTTGTCAGGAATACATCCGCCGGCATCACTGAGAGTCTCCAAAGGGCGCGGCGTCAGAGCAAGCTGGGTAGCCAGATCTGCAGAGATCGTTCCTGTAGGTGTGGCAAGCAGGTCCAGAGTGGGTGTTGGAATAAAATAAGAAGCCGGCAAATTAGGCACAATAAATGAGGCGGCGAACAATTCCGCACAGAAAAGGATGACCACCAACGTTACAAGAAAGATGGATTGACCCATACGACGTAATGCGAATTCCTTTTCAAGGCTGTAAACGGCCTTGCGCCATTCATTCCATGCCTGCCACAGCCAACGAAAAGCAAAAAGCCCGCCAATCGCCAGCACAATATAAATCAGCGGTTCATAAGCGCTGAGGAATTTATATATTGCCGCCATAATAATAGGGCGTTACAACTGCCGCAAGACGCCACGAATCAGCGTACTCATTTTGGGGGCGATAATTTTTCCCGCTTCGATCACTTCTTCGTGCGTGGTGACGGTGGAGCCATCGAGATTGGCTTTGTTGCTGATGCCCGAAAGACCCAATACCCTCATACCGCCATGACGGGCAACCAGCACTTCGGGAACGGTGGACATCCCCACCGAATCCGCGCCGGCCAAACGCAAAAAGCGCAAATCCGCGGGGCCTTCAAAGGAGGGGCCGCTCAACCCGGCATATGTGCCTTCGCGCAAAACAAGTTTTTCTTTTTTGGCGACACCGCGCACCAAGTCGTTCAAAGCATGATCGTAAGGCTGACTCATGTCTGGGAAGCGCGGGCCGATCTCATCATAATTGGGGCCCATCAAAGGATTATGCCCAGTCATGCCCATCAGGTTAAGGTTATCAGTGATTAGCATCACATCACCGGGCAGAAATTCGGGATTGACGCCACCCGCGGCATTCGTGACAATCAGCGTTTCAATAGCAAGACGCTGCATAACACGCACAGGTAAAGTAACCTGTGCCATGGTATAGCCTTCATAAAAATGGATGCGGCCCTGCATAACAAACACGGTCTGACCTTCGAGCTCGCCAATGACAAGGCGTCCGGCGTGCCCGAATACGGTCGAGACTGGAAAATGAGGCAAGTTACCAAAAGGGATCACATCTGGGTTTTGAACGGTATTAGCCATTTCGTTCAGGCCGGAGCCGAGGATAATCGAAACACGCGGCCGGCGCGAGGTCCGCGTTTGAATCGCTTTGGCAACTTCGTCAATTTGCTGAATGGTAAAATGGGCAGTCATCTTTATTTGTCTCATACCTGTCTGATCTAAAGTCTCGCAGAGAGCAGGCCCCCTGAAGAAGCCGTCTGCAAAGCCGATTATATCAGAAATCACAAATCAATTTTGGAAGTCCAAAAGGTGGAAAAAAACAGCCAATTATGCTATGCTATGGGACGATTAATCATGGGACAAAGTTCATCGTTATCACAGAAATTGACCGGGTGGTTTAGACGGTCGTCTAAACACGGCAGGCAGATAACCACACAATCTGATTCAGGGGACATGCAACCGGCTCAAATCGCGGCTCTCAGGCGACAAGTGGAGATGGTGGACGTTTTCGACGCGCTAACCAGCCGCCGCCATACCGGCAAAAGATCACATTCGAAAAACCTGTCCTGGAGAGCCGGGCATCAGACTTGCTGGCATCCGGATAAACGATGAGAACTAAGCCATCACATTTGGGGTTTACTCCACAGGAACATCAAATTTCCGCGTTGCCGTCCACGATTGCAAGCGTGGCTATACTGATATTCGCGATGATTAACGGCGACATGCTCTGGCCTGCAACGTATTTCAAATTTCAGATGCTTTTATGGGTTGGG
Source organism: Chloroflexota bacterium (assembly GCA_021796315.1). The sequence continues at coordinate 2,465 of JAJYOH010000325.1, read as the reverse complement.
GTGCTGGGTATTCTATATCTTATCATCTATAACTCTCTTGTCATCCCATCAACAAGTTTTGCTATATTCTATAATTGGTTAAATGCATTTGCCATCCCGCTGGTAGTGGGATTGCTCGCCCACGCACTTCCTCAACAACTGGATATCTATATTGGAGCTTTACTTATCCTCGCTGTGATCAGCAGTTCCATCACTTCTGAACGCGGTCCATCCTATGCCATAATTTTGATCAGCACGCTTGCGGTTGTATTCGTCCAGAAAGCATACACCATTCACGAATTGACTTTTCAAGCGGGTATTGCGCTCATCGCCATTATTGCCGTCGAAACCATCAGACAATTAAAAAATCTTTCGCGCAATCATATCCGCAGACTTGAAACGATAACCGAGTTCAGCCGCCAGATTGCATCCACGCTTGACAAAAAGCAGGTGATCTCCCTTTTGAGTATTGCACTTCAAAATGCCGTGACCGCAGATTCCTATTTTGTCGGGATTCGCGAAGGCAATGAAATGCGGCTGGAATTAGTCTACGACGATGGGGAATATTATGAAAACCAGCGCACAAATTTGGATGGATCCCTATCCGGTTGGGTTATTGATAACGGTCAAAGCCTATTCCTGCCGGACCTGCGCAAGGAAGTGGATTTGCCCGGCGTGCGCCTTGTGCTGATCGGAAAACACAAGGCCAGCCTTTCGTGGATGGGCGTCCCGATGCGCAGCGGCAGTATTGACGGCATCATCTCCATTGGCTCCTATCAACCGAATGCATTTAACCGCGCGGACATGGAGCTGCTTTCCAGCCTGGCTCTGCACGCCGCCCAGGCTCTGCATAATGCCTCTCACCATGCAGAAGTCGAACTCCAAACAAAACTCGACAGCCTGACGGGCGTTTACAATCACGGGCATTTTCTAAAATTATTAAAGGAACAGGTCGATCAATCACTCGACTGCAAACAACCTCTTAGCCTCATTATGCTCGATATAGATTATTTTAAACTATACAACGATACCTTTGGACACTTGACTGGGGATGAGATCCTGACCAGCCTATGCACCATTATTAAACAACACATCAAAAGCACAGATTCAGTCGGCCGCTGGGGCGGCGAGGAGTTTGTAATTTCCCTGCCCCATGCCGATGCCGATCAAGCTTATCGAATCGCCAAACGTATACAAGAGACGATGCAGGTATTTACCACGCGCACTGACGGTGAAAAAACAATCCCCGTCCCCACTGTGAGTCAGGGAATCGCTGTTTTTCCCATCGAAGCAGACGCTGTGATGAAGTTGATCGATCTGGCCGATCAACGCCTGTACGTTGCCAAGGAGCGCGGGCGAAATCAGATCGAGCCGGATGAAAACCACTAGGCACAGCTAAAGTCAAACAACAAAAAATAAGAGACCGGGCCATTTGGCGCCTGGTCTCTCTTCTTTAGTCCATTACTTTTGAGTCGAGCGAATCATTGAAGCACTTCACGGAACGCTGAAACCGTTTTATCCACCGCGCCATCATCGATCCAATAGTGTGTCACCAGACGGAAGCGTTTCTCATTCTCCGGGCCGATCACCACGCCACGCTTCCCCATTTCAACAGAAATCTGTTCAGCATTCAGAGAGACATCATTCGACAAATTAAAATACACCATATTCGTGGATAGACCTTCGGCCGCATCCACAACCAGACCTTTGACCTGCTTTAGGCCATCAGCCAATTTCCGCGCTCGGGCGTGATCGTCGCCCAGCCGCTCGATCATATTTTCCAGCGAATAAATTCCAGCCGCCGCGATAATCCCAACCTGACGCATTCCGCCGCCCAACATCTTGCGCAGATGCCGCGCACGTTTGATGAAAGCCTTTGTCCCTACCAACATCGAACCGATCGGCGAACACAATCCCTTGCTCAAGCAAAACATCACCGAGTCTGCCGGAGCCGCCAAATCTTTGACAGACACTTTCTGAGCGACCGCCGAATTAAAAATCCGCGCGCCATCCAGATGCAGGCGCAGATCGTGGCTGTGCGCCAGGTCGCCCACAGCTCGGGTATAAGCCGCAGTCAATGGAACTCCACCGCAGATGTTCTGCGTGTTTTCAAGGCAGATGAGTCGTGTGATCGCGTGGTGCACATCCTCGGTTCGGATCGAAGCGCGGATGTCATCCAACGCGAGTGTGCCATCGCTTTGATTTTTGACCGGGCATGGCTGCATCCCGCCCAGAGCAGCCATCCCACCGACTTCATTCAAATAGATGTGAGACTGGTCGCCCACAATGACTTCCTCGCCACGCTGACAATGTGTGAGCAGGGCCAGCAAATTCCCCATCGTTCCCGAAGGGACGAATAACGCGGCTTCCTTGCCCAGCATTCCCGCCGCTATCTCTTGCAGACGATTGACGGTGGGATCGTCTTCATACACATCGTCGCCAACTTCGGCTTTCGCCATGGCCTCGCGCATTTCGGGCGTGGGCTT
>JAJYOH010000324.1 GCA_021796315.1 Chloroflexota bacterium | reverse complement strand
AAGAGCTTGGCAACAAACGGTGATCAAGTGGTTAAACTCTCACGATTGTTATCAGAGGATTCAACCTATCGCTTGAAAGAAAATCTGGGGACCGAACCTCGCGTGTATTACATCCCCGGTCATGGCGAAATGGTCGGACGCGATGCCTACAACACGGGACGAATGCCCACGACATGGCCCTGGCTGGAAAAGCTCAAAGGAAGCGTAACATGGACAAGATAACAATTCGAGCGCTGATTACCGCAATTGTTCTTGGCTTTCTGGCTTTCGCGCCGCAGACCGCGCGCGCGCAGAGTTCACTCGAGCCAACGCAGATCGTGGTCGGCGCGCCTTCCCAGGCGACTCTTGGACAGTCGTTCACCGTGCAAGCCGTGCTGGCAGACAGCAAAGGACACCCAATTTCAAAGGCCGTGATCTACTTTACGGCCCCGGCAACTTTTCTTGGTGATACGAATAACGTGGTGTTAGCCCAAGCCGTGACTAACGGAAAAGGTCAAGCCTCCGCGCAAATCGTGGATGACTTTTCCGGGGCTATCACCTTGACCGCTGAGTTTCACGGCGACACGCAATATGCGCCATCGAACGCGACGCAGCAGATCAGTGCAGTTAGTGAACAGCAAGTCTACAACGATCATATCGGCGTTGACATTCCCGGTTTCAATGTGCCGCCGGTCGGCCCAGCACAAGTTTCCGTCCAAACACAACCGGGCATTATGGGCTTCATCGAGAGTCTATGGCCGGCAATGAACGGCTGGCCCGTCGTTGCTGTACTGCTGATCGTGTGGTCAATGTATCTTTTGGCTGTGAGGTTTGTCTTCCGCGTCGCAGCGTTGGGAAATGAAAGTGAAGAGACCGCCTCCACCGATTCAAAGAGGTCGCAATGATTCAAAGCGCAATCAGAAATAAATATCTTTTTTTTCCAGCGCTCATCGGCACAGGCGTGTTGGTATTGGCGCTATCGCTCCTGACCATTGTTGCGCGCAGTCCATACACTCATTCCAATCTCAACACAGCTTTCGACCGCAACTATACGCGTACACATCAGGATGTTGTGGGCACTCCGCTCCCTTACGAAGGCGGCATGCTCGCAGTGACGCCGGCCAGCAATCCAATCGAACGAGGCAAACAATTGTTCGTTGCAAAGGATTGCGCCTCCTGTCACGGCTTGGATGGTAAAGGCGGCATTGTTGGTCCAGCCATTGTCGGCACTACAGCGCAAAAACTGCGTGTCAAGACTAACGTAGGGCCGAAAGGTATGCCAGCCTTTGCGCCCGGCGCATTAACAGATCAAGACTTGGCAGACATCGCTGCCTATCTACAATCCGTGAGCAAGTAGCGAGAAGAGCAATTTCCGCTACAGATTTTCAAATCCAATGAAGAAGAGGCCCAAATCATGAAATCGAAACGAATCATACCCCTGTACTTCGCACTGATGTTGGCTATGCTGGCGGCCGCCTGCGCCCCCGCCTCCACGCCAACGCCGACGGCTGTTCCGTCAACTCCAACAGCCCTGCAACTGCCGACTACCGCGCCCGCGACGTCGGCGCCCGCTGCAACCACCTCGCCCACCTCGCCGACAACAACAACAGCCATGAGTGGGGAACTTACTGGCGACTCACTGTACCAACTATCCTGCGCTTCGTGTCACGGCGCGGACCGCGCGGGAAACACGTTTACCAAGGATGGGCAGAACATTTCAACCCCGTCCCTCAAGTGGAGCGACCTAACCAAAACATACTCTGCAGACCCCAGCCGAGGCAGCGCAACGGATCAAGTTGCACTGTCAATCATCAAGGGACTGGATGAGACAGGCGGCGATCTGAACACCATGATGCCGCGCTGGTCATCCCTTTCCAAAGCCCAGGTAGACAGTTTGGTTCAGTATCTCCAGACGGACATAACCACTGGTGCAGCGCCAACCTTGACACCTGCCGCAATGAATTTGCAGGGTGAGCAACTTTACCAGGCGGCTTGCACCGCGTGTCACGGTGCGGATGGCGCGGGAAACACGTTTACCAAGGATGGGCAGAACATTTCAACCCCATCCCTCAAGTGGAGCGACCTAACCAAAACATACTCTGCAGACCCCAGCCGAGGCAGTGTGACGGATCAAGTTGCACTGTCAATCGTCAAAGGACTGGATGAGACGGGCGGCGATCTGAATACGATGATGCCGCGCTGGTCGTCCCTCTCCCAAGCGCAAGTGGATAGCCTGGTTCAATACTTGGAAACGACATTCAAGTAATCACACCGCATACAAAGCCATGCCGTAACACGAGGATGTTCGTGATTACGGTATGGCTTGAATGCTGTATCTATTCTCAAAAATTTCCCCTCTGGCTCGATCCGGGAGCAGCTGAGGATTGTTGCGTGCAGGAACATGCCGCTCAGTCCGCCCTGAAAGCGGCCAAAGCATTCGATGAAAATTAATCATGCTGATAGCAGATCGCGCCGCATTGCTGATTTTTCGGCTAAGCACAAAAAATAATATTCATTAGGCATTCTCCTATCAGAGGGCTACTGATAGGGCAACCAAAGGGCCTGGTGGGCACCAGGCCCTTTTCTATTTGCAGTTGATGGTCTTTATTGCCGGATAAAATGTGTGACGAGTGCGGGAAGATTGTAGAGAAATATCACAACCAAAACAACAGATGCTACACGCTCAACATGGGGCCAACGTTCCTGCATTTGCTTTAGCAGGGATGCGCTAAGCGCAGCCAGCAGCGGAAATACCTGGATAAGATACGTTGCTTTTATTGTGTTTCCCGTTTCGAGGGCCGGATAACGAATCAGAAACAAGGCATATCCAAGGAACGATAAAAGAACAATGAGCGACAGTAACGCCCGTGCCGCTTCGCACTCTGAATGGAGATAGGCACCTGGCAAACGAAATATATCAACCAACCCGAACATAAATCCCGCCAGCAGAAGGAGGGTTGGAAGAAAAGCCAAAAGGTTCAGGCGGCCCAGATAATTTCCGAATGTAAGATAATTTGTCTCGAGCCAACTCACTTGCGGATTTGATTGAACTGCATTCAACAAAGAAACGCCCGACAACAATTCGCCATTGCGTTTATCACGTCCGTAAATCGTGAAGTACATCCAATAATCTCCCCATGTGTCAGCGTAAAAAATGGGAAAGAACTGATTAACAAATGCCGGACGAACAGGATCTCGGAATAAGAGCCGATCTCCTGTGCCGGTATAAAAAGTAAGGGGCTGGTTGGAAAAAGAAAAACTGTCAGCCGGAGTTTTATTGAAGGCAGATACAGTTCCATATTGCCGAAAAAGCAATAGATAAAACCATCCGCCAACGACAAAAGCAACTATAAAGCTTACGGTTGTCCAGCCAATCAGAGTAAAGCGCTTTTCTTTCCAAGCCAGTAAGGCAGCCAGAATTCCAATCGCAGGAAAAAGGAAGAATCCCCATTGACGCGCAAGGATCAGCAAGCCAAGCTCAACCCCAAGTATCAGGGCATGGACAAGTTTTTTCTGAGCCGAGAACAGGCGCAAGGCTTGGTATGTGGACAGCACGGCAAACGTTGCAACATAAGGCTCGCCGCGCACAAAAGCAAACGTCCGATAATAAACGGGCAGGATGCCAAGCAATGCCAATGCCATAAACTTGAGCCGGGCATTGTCATCATCCAATTGGTCACAGAGTTTGAGCAGAAAAAAAGCCAGCAGGAGCGACAGGCCGACATTGATCAATTGTGCAAACTTGGCTGCGCCCGTCGCACCGACCAGGTGCATCCGCATGACAAGCGCCGGGAGCAGATAGGGAAGCGGCGGGGAGAAAAATTCATTCGTTTGCTCAGCGGTTGGCCATTGAGCATTCTGCGCCAAATATTTAATGATCGTCAGGTGATCGCTTGCATCGTATTCAACAGCCGGATCATGCAAAGTTGCATTGACCAGCACCAACCCGTTGATCACGAGGAAGGCAATTAGCAATGCGAAATTAAGGCGGCCTTTACTAAAGAAAGGAGATAGTAATTTTGACATTGGGATTACATAGCCTTAATCTCAAAATACATAAACGTCCCAACAACGAAGTTCATGGTTCATTTATTACGCGGTTTGGAGGCAAGCACGCGGATCAATGTCACACTGTCGTCCTGGATATTTCCGCTGATAAATTCGGGACGAATACGCGGACGGGCCTTTTCAAACGCGGCTTCGTCGCGCGCTGTGACTTCGATCTCAATGACATCAAAATATTTTTCAAAGACGCGGCGATAATCCCACAAACGAGAACGGTTGTGATGGCTGGTCGGGTTCAACCATCCATACCACGTTTTTTCAGAATAACTCAACATCTCAAATGGATATTTGAAAAAGTGATCGCGCAGATCAACGAAGTGAATTTGAATACCATCGGGTTTGGTCAGCGAAGCAAGCGCGCGCGTGATACCGTCCACATCGTCGAGGTGCTCATAGACTGAACTGCTGACCACCACATCAAACGGCGGAAAATCGTCAGCGAGATGCACGTCGCGGATGTCGGCCTGGAGCAGAGTCATCCGCTTGGGGCGCGGGCGAGTCCGGCCTTCGTCCAGAAAAAGATGCGCCGGATATTTTTCGAGAAGCGCCGCGTTGTGCGGCTCATCCGGCGGAGCAAATTTGTCACACAACACAACATGTCCCGCACCCGATTCGAGCAGACCGATGCCGATGTCGAATCGTCCGCCATAACCGAAGACGAGTACCCGCTGCCCCTCGAGCGTTTGGCGACGACCGTTTAATAAATCTACGTAGCGGCTGACAGCGGCCTGCGGATCGGTGGTTTCAAGTCCGGGACGGATGACAAGCGAACGAAGCAAAAGAAAACGCGTGAGGCGTTCCGGTAAAAAATGTCGGACCAGGCGAGGCAGCAAATAAGGCAAATTCAAGTTTACTCTCCGGTCAAATATTTGGAACACGAATCAATGTTCGACTGTGGCACCAACAATTGAACGTTATTTTGCGGATCAGTAAAGATCGGTTTATAGAAGCAGAGTGTCGGTCTTGAGACCCAGCGCACCCAGGCATCATTTTCTTCTGAAAACGGCGCATCCTCCGCGCCTTGGAGTTTCAGTCTGAGAGGCTCTGTGATGATCAGGCTGAAACGATGACGAGCAAGGTCCCGATAGTATTGTTTGAAATAATTGGCATCGCTCCCCATCGCCTGATCCATCATGTATTTCTTCTCGTATTCAGGCACGAACGGAACCGGATTTATATAACCGAATGCAATCAATTGGCGCTGATCCATGAAGAGCACATCTCCATTGGAAGCGGCGCGCGCAACTTCAGTTCGAATCGTATCGAGAGTGTGGGAAATTTTTGCGGGGATTGACAGGTTTCTCGTTGACGAGGCGTCCGCATAAGATGAAAAGGGCGTAAACGAAATCGCGGGCACAATCAAGAGAATACATAACATGGCTTGAATCCCCAACGGCCATTTTTCCGGATGCAACTGATCATGGCGCAATAAAGTCATGAGTCCAAGCGTGGTAATCAGAATGAGAACCGCCAAGTACATATCCAAATTGTGGAGATCGCCGCCCCCGCCAATCTTTGCGCTGATGATCAAGCCGACGACAAGAAATCCAGTCAATGCGCCGAAGACGGCCAATTTTTGCAGCCAATCTGCCTGCCAGCATTTGGATATGAACCACCACGCAATGATTATCAACAGAGGTCCGGTTGTCAGCAGCGTTGCAGGCCCTACGCCTAGTTGGTAGGTCGGATTAGGCAGAAGGCGATACCAAAGCAGAGGCTGTTTGGTAGTGAGGCTCTCTCCCACGGAAAGTTGTGAAAACGTGCCAAGATTAATTATCAGGCCTGGCAACAAACCCGCCACAAGAATCATAAAAGTTGGTTTCAGCTTTTGCCAAAAGGAGCCATTCCGTCCAGAATAAAACACAAACAAATCTATCAATACTCCCCATGAAGCTGGTGCCACAACCCAGGTCCAACGGCTAAGTCCCGCATAGAAACTGGCAACAAATAAAGAAAGAGCGCGGACCCACCAGGCTGAATCGAACCCAAAGACCAGTGCAATGATCAACGCAAGCAAAAAAGGCGGGTGGACAGGAGATTCGACCAGGAAAAATAGAGTCACCCATAGGAAGAAAATCAGGCGGACTGTTTTTTGTTCAATCAGGCGGCTTACGGCCCAGCCAAGCAATATCGGTGAAAGAGTTCGAATTAAGGCGTCCCAGAAACGATGAATCCAAATCGGCAAATGTGGAATCAGGAACATGACCCCCCAAAGGCCGTAGCGCCCCGGGGAACTATATGGGTTGACAATCACACCCTTATACTGATAAAGGCTTTGGCCGAATACCAGCGAGTAGTCATAAAAGCGATTCCCTTCAGACCAGGTAAGGGAAAACGGATAATTAACGACTTCCAGGAAATAGCTGGTAATACTAAAACCAACCGCCAGAGCAAGAGCGCCCACCAAAAGATCAGTACCAGCTATCAAGCGTCCTGCTTGACTGCCGAGTAGAAAAACGATCAGCCAGAAAATAATCAACAAAACACCGAAGCGAATATTAGTGTAAAGTTGATATCCATCGAGTCCCATGATGAAACGTAAAATCAAAGGAGACGCGATAAAGATCGCGATCAAAATAAAACGCCAGTGACCAAGGCGCGACCGCGCCGCGAGGATTACGCCGCTAATTCTTTGCCTCAATGGATTGAAAAGAATGAACGTCAATAAGAGGATGAGGGCTAAACCAAGAACTGTTACGGCTCGATACACAATCGAAATTTTGGATATAAGCCGAACTTCCAACACAATGCGTGGGTATAGGAACAAACTGAGCGCCAGCATTAATTCGCCTAAGCCAAAGCCTGAGTTCCGCCGCGGCGCGGCCAGGCGGGCAATCCATGAGACCAGACCAGCCGCCA